>JAJZTV010000100.1 GCA_021847385.1 Pseudomonadota bacterium
ACCAGCAGATAGTTGCGGTCGGTTTTAATGTCGTATCCGGCAGGGCCTTTGAGGTTGACTACCAAGCGGGTGCGGTCGCCGGCCTGCAAGACTTGCACGCTGCGTACGTTGCCCTTGTCGATCTGTTCGTTGTAGCGCCCCAGGTTGCTTGCCGTGTTGGGCAAGTCGACGATGAGGCGGCTGGGATTGGCGGTGGTGAAGGCTGCCGGCGTCGCGGTCAGGTCTTCCTTGAGCGTGACCTTGAGTACTTGGCTGTCATCTTGGCCTTGGCTGAGCCTGACGGCCTCGACGCTGTTGCCCTCCGCCCACGCGGCCGGGCTCAGCCAAAGCAGGCAGGCGACCAGTCCTCCTAGGCAGTAGTTCCGCATGCTGTTGTTCATGGTGCGCCTCTCTTCGGTTCTCGATCCGCCGTTATCCATATCGGCCACGATCGCTCGGTGCTTAGTTTTAATTCGACCATTTTCCGCTCGGGTCGCGCTTCATCTCGCGAATATCCGCATCTTGCGGTTTGTTGAGCTCGGTGACGACCTCCTTCCACTTGCCTGGGGCCGCCACGATACGTTCCTTGATCTTTACGCCCTTGTAGGAGATTTCGGTCACCACGCCGCCGTTTTGTCCGACGCGATCGCCGATTTTGGCCGCGAGCAGCCGATTGTCGGGTGTCGCAAGCAAGGCCTGCATGACGCCGTTTCGCTCGATCACGCCGGCGACGTGCAAACTGTCGAGGGTATAGTCTTCCAGTGTGCCGCGCGACCGAGTGCTGTCCGCTTGCGTGGCACCTTGGGCGGAGTGGAGCGTGAACGGGTCGGAGACTTGTTCGGGCTGGAACACGAAGGTGTCGTGCGGTTGCGGTGCCGGCAGGGGTTCGACCTTGGGCGCGTTTTTCTTGCCGGCCTCGTCCATGAATTGACGCAGGTCGTCGAGGCCATCCGAACTACCGCAGCCGGCGGCCAACCCGGCGACGAAGAGGACGAGCCAGGTGCGCCTCATTTCTTGCCCCCCTGCTTGGCGGCGGCACTCTCGGATTCATCCAGGTAACGATAGGTCCTCAGCGTCGCATCCATGCTAAGCATGGGCGGCTTAGCACCCGGTACGAAGTTGAGATCATGCACTGTGACGATGCGCGGCAAGGCGGCGACATCGCTGATGAAGCTGGTGATTTCATGGTAGCTGCCGTTGACCCTGATCGCGACCGGCAGCGTGGCGTAATAATCCGCAAAGCTGGTCTGGCCGGGGCGGAATAGTTCGAAATTGAGGCCGCGGCCGAGCCCGGCTTGGTTGATGTCGGTCAGCAGCGCGTCGATTTCGGCCTTGCTCGGCAGCTGCTTCAACATGGCGGACAGCGCCAGTTCGGTCTCTTCGAGCTGCTTGCGATACAAATCCAGATTACGGGTTTCGCCGACCTTGGTGCTGTAGGTGTTGCGCAGATTGGCCTCCTCGGCCTGGAGCGCGTCGAGTGCGGCGATCTGGTCGGATAGATGGAAGTAATAGCCGGCAGCGACGATGAGCGCGAACAGGATGGCCAGTACGATGCCTTTGGCCGCAGCCGGCGCGTTGGCCAAATCCTTCAGGTTCAGGTCGCTCAAGTCGATGTTGTTCAGATCGGAGAGTGCCATGATCAGGGTGTCCCCTTCCCGGGAGTGGCGTTCGGATCGCTGACGCCGACGGTCAACGAGAAGTCATTGCTGCGCGTGTTGTTGAGGGTGGCCGCTTTGACCTCGACCAGCACTGGATTTTCGAACCAGGCGGAGTCCTCCAGATTGCGCATATAGGTGGACACCAGCGCGCTGGATTGGGCATAACCCTGGATCGAAACGGTCTTGTCGGTCACCTTCAAGGCGCGCAGGAACAAGCCTTCCGGCAGGCGCCGGGCCAGCTCGTCCAGCATGTGCACCGGTACCGTGCGATCGGTCTGCAAGGACTCGACCGCCTTTTTGCGCGCAAGCAGCGCCTGGAGTTTTTCCTTGAGCGTTTTGATATCGGCCAGTTTCTTATCCAGGCCGTTGATCTCTTGGCGCAGGAATTCGTTGCGCTGTGTCTGTCGGGCTTGCTCGCCGGCGATGTAGAGATGGGTGCCGAAGACCGCGACGACGGCCAGCGCGGCGACGGCGCCGAGCAGGCCATAGAACTGCCGAGCCTGACGCTCGCGCTTGAGTTGCCGGTGCGGCAATAGGTTGATGCGAATGGCCGTCATGTCCCGTCGAACCTCCGCATGGCCAGGCCGCAGGCGACGAATAGCAGCGGCGCGTCGTTATGCAATTTTTGTGGGCTTTCCCGGTTCGACAAGGCCATGCGCGCGAATGGGTTGGCCGCGATCACATTGGATTGCGTACGGCTGCGCACGGCGGCATCCATGCCTGGCAGCAAGGCGCAGCCGCCGCACAACAGGATATGGTCGACGTTTTGGTAGGGGGTCGAGGAATAGCACAGTTGTAGGGAACGCACGATCTCTTGCGCGGCAGAATCCAGGAAGCCGGGCAGTACTTCAGTCTTGTAGCGTTCGGGCAGTTGGCCGGTGCGCTTGGCATCCTCGGCCTCTTCCAGCGAGACATCGAAGCGGCGGGCGATTTCCTGGGTCAGGATTTGGCCGCCGAAGCTGTGGGTGCGCTGGAATATAGCTTGATTGCTATGCAGGATATTGATGTGGGTCGAGTTGGCCCCGATGTCGACAATAGCCACCGTGAGTTTTTTTCCACCGTTGGGCAATTGATTGACCAATTGCGTGTAGGCGGTCAGCGCGGCGAGGTTGTCGACATCCATGATCACCGTCTTGAGGCCGACCGCTTCGGCGATGGCGACCCGTTCATCGACCCGCTCGCGTCGGGAAATGACGACCAGGGCTTCGTTGTCCGCCGGGCTTTTGGGCGAGGGGCCCAATATCTGATAGTCCAGGCTGATCTCGTCGACCGGGAAAGAGGCCATTTGATGGGCCTCGGCCGTGATCTGGGCCTCGATATCGTTTTCGCCGGCTTTGCTGGGTACCAGGATTTTCTTGGAGATGATAGCCGACGCCGGCAAGGCCAGCGCGATATTGCGCGTTCGGCTGTCGAGCGCCCGCCAAGCCTCGCCCATGGCAGCGGTGACAGCCTCGGGTTTGTTGATCTTGCCTTCGGCGACTGCGTCCTTGGGAAGCTGGGCGATGGCGTGGCGCTCGACGCGATAGCTGCCCTTGCCGACCTCGGCCAGCTCGAGCATTTTTACGGCCGATGAGCTAATATCGACCCCGATTAAGGGCGAATTTCCAGCGTTAAGCCAAGCAAATCGCAAGGACGGTCCTTTCGGTTGTCGATCCAGTGACGGTGCGTTTCTTAATAAAACACCTTAAGTACTAGCGACAACATATACTCGATACGATGATTTTTCTAGCCCCACCTCAACTGCCTTATGTGGCGGAATGGCCCGCGATGTACGGATGCAACAATAAATGATGCGCTTTTCCTGGAAGGTTTTACTGGCTGGCGTCGTCGGTCTGGCGCTCGGAACGGCCGCTTTGCTGCTGTTGGCCGTGGCCTTGATCTACCCTAGCCTGCCCAGCTTGGAGGCCCTGACCGACTATCGGCCGAAGATGCCGCTGCGCATTTATTCGGAAGATGGCGTGCTGATCGGCGAATTCGGTGAGGAACGCCGGGCCGTGATGCATATCGACAAGGTGCCGGAGGTGCTGCGCCAAGCGGTGTTGGCGGCCGAGGACGAGCGCTTTTACAGCCATGGCGGCATCGATACGCTGGGTATTCTCCGGGCGGCGGTGGCCAATTTGGTTTCGGGCGAGGTGCGCGAGGGGGCTTCGACCATCACGATGCAGGTGGCGCGCAATTTCTTCCTTAGCTCCGAGCGGTCGTTCCGGCGCAAGATCAACGAGGCCTTGCTGGCGATCAAGATCGAGCATCAGTTGTCGAAGGACGAGATTCTCGGGCTTTATCTGAACCAGATTTATCTGGGCCAGCGGGCCTATGGCTTTGCCGCAGCTGCCCGCATCTACTTCGGCAAGCCCGTGGACAAGCTCACGGTGGCCGAGGCGGCGATGCTGGCGGGCTTGCCCAAGGCGCCATCCGCTTATAACCCGGTGGTCAACCCGGCGCGAGCAAAAGTCCGTCAGCTCTATGTCTTGGGCCGGATGCGGAGCCTGGGCTTCATCGACGAGAAGACCTACGAATCGGCCAAGGCACAGCGCCTGGCGGTGCATTATTCGCCACAGAGCTTCGAGGCCGTGTCCGACCACCTGGCGGAGATGGTGCGCCAATACATGCATAAACGCTATGGCGATCAAATTTACGTCAGCGGCATGAAGGTCTACACGACGTTACGGGCCAAGGAGCAACGCGCGGCGGTCGAAGCGGTGCGGCTGGGCTTGGTCGAATTCAATCGGCGCCATGGTTATACCGGACCGGAAGGTCAGCTCAAGCTGCCGAAGGGGGGCGAGGAGCGCGACAAGGTCATTTTCGATGCGCTAGCGGATCGTGCCGAAGTGAATGGGCTCTTGCCGGCGGTGGTGTTGGATGTGGGCAAGGAGGCAATCCGCGTCCGTCTGCGCGATGGCGAGGACGTGGAATTGGGGGCCAGCGAAGTCAAGTTCGCGCATGGCGCGATTGCAGCCAAGAAACTCGCGCCGGGCGCGATCGTCCGCGTCGTGCGCATGAGTTCGAATCAGCCATGGCAGTTGACCTATCTGCCGCAGGCCGAGGCGGCCCTGGTGGCATTGTCGCCCAATGACGGTGCGATTCGGGCCCTGGTCGGCGGCTTCGATTTTGCGCGCAATCAGTACAACCATGTCGTGCAGGCGTGGCGGCAACCCGGCTCCAGCTTCAAGCCCTTTGTGTATTCGGCTGCGCTGGAGAAGGGCATTACCCCGGCCACGATTTTCGACGATGCGCCGATCACGGTCGATCCAGCCCTGACCGGCGGTGAGCAGTGGGATCCGAAGAACTATGACGGCATAATGGATGGACCGATCACGATGCGTACAGCCTTGTACAAATCGAAGAACCTGGTTTCGATCCGTGTCTTGCAGGCGGCCGGGCTTGAGTTCACGCGCGAGTATGCGGCCAAGTTCGGGTTCGATATCGACCGTTTGCCGCCCTATTTCACCATGGCCCTTGGCGCTAGCGAGGTCACGCCACTGCAGATGGTTTCGGCCTATGCGGTGTTCGCCAGCGGCGGCCACCAGATCAAGCCCTATTTCCTGCGGCGGGTGACCGACAAGGACGGCCATGTGCTGGAAGACTATCAGGGGGTCCCGGCGAATACGACGCCCTTTGTCGTCGATCCACGCAATGTCTTCATCATGACCACCCTGATGCAGGACGTGGTCCGGCGCGGCACGGCCACGGCGGCGCTCAAGCTGGGGCGCTCCGATCTGGCGGGTAAGACCGGTACCACCAGCGATTACCGCGATGCCTGGTTCTCCGGCTTCAACCCCAATCGTGTCGCCGTCGCCTGGGTCGGCTACGACCAGCCGCGTCCACTGGGCCGAGGCGAGACTGGTGGGGTTGCGGCACTGCCGATTTGGATGCATTACATGGAAGAGGCCCTGCGTGGTCAGCCGGATGGGGCTTACACCATGCCGGACGGCGTGCTGCCAATCCGGGTCGATCCGAAGACCGGCGTGCCGGATCCGAATGGCAGCGTCGAATATTTCCTGCAGGAATTCGCCCCGGGCACAACCGGGCCCGATCGGGTGTCACCTTGAGTCGCCCATCGAGTTCTTGAACGATGCCGTCTAAACCGATGTCTGCCCGACATGACCACGTTCGTTTGCGTATCGCGCAGGTGGCGGCGCAACTGATGGCCGAGCATGGCATACGCGATTATGCGTTTGCCAAACGTAAGGCGGCCAGACAGCTTGGGGTGACCAATACGCAGACGTTGCCGAGCAACGACGAGATCGATGAGGCCTTGCGTAGCTACCACGCCTTGTATCGCCCCGATGAGCACGGCCAGATGCTGCGCGCGCAGCGCGAGCAGGCGCTATCGGTCTTGCGTGCCTTCGATCGCTTCAGCCCCTTGCTGACGGGGGCTGTGCTCGAGGGGACCGCATCCGACCATGCCCATATCGAGATCGAACTCTATGCCGATGCCAGCAAGGAATTCGAGCAGTACTTGATCAACGAGGGTGCGTCGTTCAAGGTGGCGGACCGGAATGGCCGCCATAGCTATCTGATCTATTCCGATCCGGCCGATATCATGGTGACGGTGTTGCCATTGGCCAGCTTGCATGCCCATAGCCGTGCGCGCGCGGACGGCATCAAACGTGTGAATGCGGAACAATTGAATCGGTTGTTGGAAGAACCCGGCCAGGTTGAGCGCATCTAATAGCCAGTTGTGGTGGATTCGCTTGAATCTTCGCTGGTCTTGCCGCTAGCATTGACCATGGCTATGGATAAATTCCGTCACCTGTCCGAGGGCGAGCTTAAAGAGATTGCGGTGAACGAGCCTGGCGCGGTCGTGCAGGTTCTGACCGATTTGATGCTGCATAAAGTGCCGCTTGCCGGCATCGGCAATCGAGACAAGCAGGAACTGCTCGCCGTGATCGTCGGGGTCGAAGAGCTAGGCCGGCATCTTCTTTTGGCCTGTTTGTCGTCGGGCTGCGAGTCGAGTGCGGATATCCTGGCCAAGGAAGGGGTCCGGTTCTCGGCACAGCACAATGAGTTGTGCGTGCAGTTTGTCGCAGGCATGGCGCGGCGCATACGGCATGAAGGACGCGAGGTCTTTCAATTGCCGCTGCCTGCCGATCTGCTGTGCCTGCAGCGCCGTAGCATCCACCGCGTGACGGCGCCGCAGACGAACCCGCCCCATTGCCGGCTGCAGATATCCGACTCGAATGCGCTGGATAGCACGGCGCTGGATATCAGCATCAGCGGCGTTAGCTTGAGCTATCAATCCGATGAGCCCATTTTCATCATCGGGCAAATATTGTACGGTTGCAGGCTGGCAGTTCCCGGTGTCGGCGAGTTCGTCGTCAGTCTGCACGTGCGCAATCAAGTGAGGCTGACATTGGCCGGCGGCAAGCGGGTCTGGCGTATCGGCTGCGAATTTGTCGATGCGAGTTCGGCCATCGAGCGAGAGTTGCAACGGTATATCATTAAAATCGAACGTGGGGAGCAGGCGCGGAAATAAGTGTGCCTGCCTAATCCATCTGGTGGTGAGAGAGAATGGCGTTTTGGTCCAGTAAACAGAATTCGAGCGGCGAGGATGTTGCCCGTTTTACGGTCAGCAATGCGACCGAGATCGAGCGTGTTTTTCGTAAGATGTTGGCGGATCAGACGGTCGTCACCCTCTATGCCGACAATGGCAAGGACTTCGTGTTGACGGCCTTGGTCGGGCTCAACATG
>JAJZTV010000101.1 GCA_021847385.1 Pseudomonadota bacterium
GCACCGGCCTCGGCCTCGCCCAAGGCGGCGAGTTCGGCCTGGTCCTGCTCGGCCTGACCGGCAAATACGGCCTGATCACCCCCGACACCGAGCAGACCGTGCTCGCCGCGATGATGCTGTCGATGATCGCGGCGCCGATCCTGGTGCAATACAGCCACCTCATCGTGCGCCGGCTGACCGGCGGCGAATGGATGCAGCGGGCGCAAGACGTGCATGCCATCGCGGTCAAGAGCTTCGGCGTGTCCGGCCACGTCCTGCTCTGCGGCTATGGCCGCAACGGCCAGGGCCTGGCCCGCATGCTGGAGACCGAAAACGTGCCGTTCATGGCGCTGGACGACGATCCGGCCCGGGTCGCCGCCGCCGTGGCCGCGGGCGACAACGTGGTGTTCGGCGACTCGACCCGGACCGAAGTGCTGATGGCCGCCGGTATCCGCCGCGCCCGCGCGGTGGCGATCACCTTTGCCGACGCCAATGCGGCGCTCAAAGTCTTGGCCGCGATCAAGCAGCTCAAGCCGGGCATGCCGGTGATCGTGCGCACCATCGACGAGAACGACCTCGACCGCCTGAAGGAGGCCGGCGCCACCGAGGTGGTGCCCGAGGTGCTCGAAGGCGCGCTGATGCTCGGCTCGCAGACCCTGCTCATGGCCGGCGTGCCGCTAGGCACCGTGCTCAAGCGCATCCGCCAGATGCGGGAACATCGGTACAGCTCGCTGCGCGGCTTCTTCTCCGGCCTGGATGAGAGCGACAATGCCGAGAGCGCCCAAGAGCGCCTGCTGCCCTTGCACATCGAGCCCAAGATGCGCTGCGTCGGCAAGACCCTGGGCGAACTCAAGCTGGAAGCGCTCGGCGTCACCGTGGTCGCCGTGCGCCGCCACGGCATCCGCGGCTCCGACCCCGATGCCGACACCGTCCTGCAGGCCGGCGACATCGTGATCTTGCGCGGCGTGCCGGAGGGCCTATCGGCGGCTGAGTTATCGTTAGGAGTGGTTTAAACTTTGACCCACGTATTCAATCGAGCCCGCCCCCTGCTGGAGAAACCATGTTGCAATGGCTGATGAAGTTACTAGGCAAGAAACCGGCGCCGAGCCACAGCCGTCGCGACATCGACCATACCCGGACCGCGGCCGCGGCCGAAACCACAGCCGCCAGCCCCGGCAGCGCGACCAATTTCCTCGGCCGGGCGGCGATTCTGAATCGCCAACTGGCGGTCGTCGGTTACGAATTTCAGATGAAGCAATCGCCAGGGAGCGCCCCCCTGGTCTGCGATGCGCTGCTGTTGGACAAGCTCGTGCAAGAAGGCGCCACGATGTTCACCCATCGCCGGCTGACCTTCATCCCCTTGCATCCGCTGTCGCTCAACCAGGCGCAGGTCGAGCAACTGCCGGCCGACAATCTGGTGCTGCTCATCGCCCTGCCAACCGAGCCTCTCGCCGACGAACAGGTACAAACCCTGCGCGAACGGGTGGCCGAGCTGCAAACCAAGGGCTATGCCTTGGCCTTCGATCCAGCCCTGGAGCAAGGTCCGCTCGCCTCCCTGCTGGCATTCGCCGGTTACCTCCATATCGACGCCAAAGGCGGCGACCTGATTTGGCTACTGGAACTGCAAAAGCACTGCCTGGCGGCCTTTCCCAACGTGCCGATGATCGTGCGCAACATCGATTCCCTGGAATTGCTCGATGCCTGCCGCAAACTCGCCTTCCAATTTTTCCAAGGCAACTACCTGACCAGCACGCGGGAATGGGGCCAACCCCGCATCGACACCAGCCGGGCGGTCATCCTCGAGCTGATCGGCCACATCACGGAAGAAGACATCGACTTCAAGCAAATGGCGCGTATCGCCAGCCAAGACCTGAGCCTGTATTACCGCCTGCTGCGCTACGTCAACTCGGCGGCCTTCGGCCTGAACAAAAAATTCGATTCGCTCGAACATGCCATGGTCCTGCTTGGCCGCGAGGGGCTGCGCCAATGGCTCACCCTGATGCTGCTGAGCAGCAGCAAGGGCGACGATCTGGATGTGGCCTTGCGCGAAACCGCCTTTGTCCGTGCCCGCCTGGTCGAGCTGCTGGCACAGGAACACTGCAGCCAGGCCGAATGCGAGCAGGCCTTCCTGGTCGGGCTGTTGTCCTTGATCGACGCCTTGTTCCACATGCCGCTGCCCGACGCTCTGCAGAAACTCGCCCTGCCCGACCCGGTGTTGGACGCCCTGCTCAACCGGGGCGGCAAATTGGGTAACTACCTGAGCTTGGCCATCGCGTGCGAAAAAGGCTACGAAGGCGCTATCGAAGAACTGGCCAAGACCTGCGGACTGGATAGCCAGCAGATCAACGCCAAACAAGTCGCCGCACTGAACTGGGCCTCGGAGTTCAACGACCAGTTGGCGGCAATGGACCAGGCCGCCCAGACCGAGCCGGCCAACTCCCCACCGCCCAACGACCCGACTTAACGCGCCGCCTCGACCATCAGCCGCTTCATCTCGGCCACCGCCGCCGCCCAGCCGACGAACAGCGCCTGGGCGACGATGGCATGGCCGATATTGAGCTCCACCACGCCGGGGATGGCCGCGACCGCATGCACGTTGCGATAGTGCAGGCCGTGGCCGGCATTCACCTGCAGGCCCAACTGCATACCGTGCGCCACCGCGGCGCGGATGCGCGCCAGCTCGCTGGCGGCCTCGGCCTCGCTGTGCGCCTCGGCGAAACGGCCGGTGTGAATCTCCACCACCGGCGCGCCGGCCGCCTTGGCCGCGTCGAGTTGTTTTGTTTCGGCGTCGATGAACAGCGACACCCGGATGCCCGCCGCCGCCAAACGGGTACAGGCATCGCGCACCCGGTCGAGCTGGCCGGCCACGTCCAGCCCGCCCTCGGTGGTCAGCTCCTGCCGCCGCTCCGGCACCAGGCAGACATCCTGCGGCTTCACCTGCAAGGCGATGCCGATCATCTCCTCGGTCACCGCCATCTCCAGGTTCATCCGAGTCTGCAAACACTGGCGCAGGATATGCACGTCGGCATCCTGGATGTGCCGCCTATCCTCGCGCAGATGCAGGGTGATCGAATCGGCCCCCGCCGTCTCCGCCATCAGCGCCGCCTGCACCGGGCTGGGATAGGCTGTACCGCGCGCCTGGCGCAGGGTCGCGATATGGTCGATGTTGACGCCGAGTTTGATCATGCCGGGTTCCGATTGTTGAACCATGAAAAAGGCCGCATGGGCTGCGGCGCTGGTAGTGCGGTGAATTATGGCACAGCCTTGTAGGGCGTGAGCCGCAGGCGTAATACGCCGGATGGGGCGCATCCGGCGCAATGCGCTACGCTTATTGTGCCCTACGCGGGCTATGTATCTTGCGGTGTATTGCCACCCTCTTGGAGAGGGATAACAGCTTTGTTATCGGGGAGTTTGATTATTCCGTCTTTAGCCATTTGTTCGAGAATGGTTTTTAACATGCTGTCTGCGAAGGCATTATCAAACCCGATACGTCCTAACAGGGATATATATAGAGTGTTTCTGAATTGCCCTGTCCACAGCCTAGCATTGGCACTTCCTTCAAACAAATTGGCATGCATATTAAGTTGAATAGTGGTATTGCCATTATTTGCGGTCGCTATGGTGCCATTTACCACCTGTATTACGAGTAAGGGCGGTTTACTATTAACCGAGGTAGTCCATTTGGCCGCTTCTATCGCCTCCTGCTGACCAAAATTTCGTTTCTCAACGGTTGCATATGACGTACGTAAATTGTTCATGCCAAACACCAAGGGCACTCGCTCTTTGAGCAATTCAGGCAAATCGTTGTACCCAATGGTTGCAAGGTCACTCGATGGTGTATTGCCTTTCCCAACCATTTTATTTTCAAGATATAAGACCTTGATTTCGGTGATCGGCTGGCTTGGTTTAATGAAGACGTTAGAGTAAAGCGTGTTGGTTCCAACACAGCCGGATAGCAATGCAACGATAAAAACCAAACAGGCGGTGGCAAATGATTTGGTTATCCTTATCCTCATGTATTTCTCCATAATGATGGAATCATAGCGACTGAATTTATGTTGCTTGAAAGGCTTGAGGTCACAGGACCAAGCCTTGCTGCAACAGATTATTATTTGGCCTTAATTTAACCCCCCACCGTTCTTAGTAGCAAGCACCCCTATACACGCTTATATCTTCTGCAAATCAATCAACAACTGCCGCGTCGCCAGCGGCTGCTCGCCCAGGTAGTGCGCCAGCAGCCGGCGCATGAGCAGCTTGCTCTCGGCCAGGGTGCGCGGGTCCGAGTAGTCGCCGGCGGCCATGTCGAGCAGGGTCTTGCCACTGTAGCGATTGTCCGAGTTGCTCGCCTCGACCACGCCGACCTCCAGGGTGTAACCGTAGAACCGGTCCGGCTCGATCTGTGCGCCGTCGGCGCGGTGGCTCAGGGTCTGGGCGTAGCCCAGTTCGGTGAGCAGCGCGAGTTCGAACCGGCGCAACACCGGCTCGATGTCGGCGCCTTGCATCAGTTCGTTCAATGCGGCGACATAATGGTCGTACAGCGCCTCGTGCGCGTCGCCCGGCGGCAGCAGGCGCATCAGGAGTTCGTTCAGGTAGAAGCCGCACATCAGGCCGGCGCCGGCCAGGCTGCGGCCGTCGCCCTGCCATTCGACGTCGTGCAGGGTGTGCAGCGGGCCTTTGCCGAACCAGGAGAAGCTCAGGGGCTGGAACGGCAGCAGGCGGGCCTTGAGCGAGGAGTGGGCGCGCCGCGCGCCGCGCGCCATGAGGCTGATGCGGCCGTGGCGGCGGGTGAAGGCCTCGATCAGCAGGCTGGTCTCTTTGTAGGGCCGGCTGTGCAGGACGTAGCCGGCTTCGTTGTCGATGCGGTCAGACACGGTTAGCCGTAGCCAAACCGTTTCAACAGCCCGATGTTGTCGGTCCAGCCGCCTTTCACCTTGACCCAGCAGTTGAGGAAGACCTTGGCGCCGAATAGGCGCTCCATGTCCTGCCGGGCCTCGGTGGCGATGCGTTTCAACTTTTCGCCCTGCTTGCCGAGCAGGATGGGCTTGTGGCCCTCGCGCTCGATCCAGATGGTGGCCTCGATGCGGACCAGGCCGCGCTCGGTTTCATCCCTGTGCGACGGCTCTTCCTCGAACTTGTCGATGGTGACCGCCACGGCATAGGGGATCTCGTCGCCGGTCAGGCGGAACACCTTTTCGCGCAGGATCTCGGCGGCGAGGAAGCGCTCGCTGCGGTCGGTGATCGCCTCTTCCTCGTACATCGGCGGTGCTTCCGGCAGCAGCGGTTTCAACACCTCGAGCAGGTAGTCGCCGTCTTCCGGCTTCAGCGCCGAGACCGGCACGATGGCGGCGAACGGGAATTGCTCGCCCATGCTCTGCAGGAAGGGCAGCAGCCGGGCCTTGTCCTCGACCTGGTCGACCTTGTTGACCACCAGCACCACCGGCCGGCCCTTGGGCAGCAGGCGCAGCACCTGTTGGTCGGCCTCGGTGAATTTCAGCGCCTCGACCAGCCAGAGCACCGCGTCCATGTCGGCCAGGGTATCGGTGACGGTGCGGTTCATCGCGGCGTTGAGCGCGCTGCGGTGCCGGGTCTGGAAACCGGGGGTGTCGGCGAAGACGAATTGGGCGTCGGCCAGGGTGCGCACGCCGAGGATGCGGTCGCGCGTGGTCTGCGGCTTGCTCGAGGTGATGCTGATCTTGGCGCCGACCAGTTGGTTGACCAGGGTGGACTTGCCGACGTTGGGCCGGCCGATGACGGCGATCAGGCCGGTGCGAAAGCCGCTCATGCCGCCGCCAACTGGGCGTAGGCCGCCTTGGCGGCCTCTTGCTCGGCGGCCTTGCGGCTGCCGCCGCTGCCTTGGGTGCACAGGCCCATCTGCTCGATGCGGCATTCGACGGTGAAGATCTGGGCGTGGGCCTGGCCGGCGACGGCGACCAGCTTGTAATCGGGCAGGCCCTTGCGCCGGCCTTGCAGCCATTCCTGCAACAGCGTCTTGGCGTCCTTGCCGTGGCTGACCGGGTCGATCGCGTCGACCGCCGGCCCCATCAGTCGTTCGATGGCGGCCTGCGCCGCCGGGAAGCCGGCATCGAGAAAGACCGCGCCGAAGATGGATTCCAGCGCATCGGCCAGGATGGACGGCCGGTCGGCACCGCCACTACGCAATTCGCCTTCGCCCAGGTGCAGATAGCCGCCCAAATCGAGCGCGCGCGCCACTTCGTACAGGCTTTGCTGGTTGACCAGGTTAGCGCGCAACCGCGAGAGCTGGCCTTCCTGCAATTGCGGAAAGCGGCGGAACAGCATGAGGCCGATCACGCAGTTGAGCACGCTGTCGCCGAGAAACTCCAGGCGCTCGTTGTTGCTGGCGCCATAGCTGCGGTGGGTCAGGGCCTGGAGCAGCAGCTCGCGTTGGCTGAAACGATGGCCAACGCGCGTTTCGAGATTTGCCGAGTCCAGCGTCATTGCCCCGCTTTGGCGTTGGCCTGCGCCTCGAAATCGAGACACAGGCTGGCCGGGCCGGCCAGCGGCTGACGCACGGAATAGGCCAGCTTCAACACCGTGCCCTGCGGCCCGCGTTCGATCGCCAGGTCGCGCGGCGTGACCCGGGTGATGTTGTTGACGTCCAACCGCTTGCCGAAGGCGGTGCGCAGATCGGCATCGGTCACGCTGTCGGAGGTCGCCATGGCCGACACCTCTTTCACGATCTTCTTCAGCGAGAAGTACTCGAGGTAGGACGGCACGATGCGCAGTGCAAGAATGCCGACAAAGATGGCGGTAATGAGCCACATGATCATGCTCAGCAGACTGAAGCCCCGTTGGTTCGACATAAGACCTCCTACTCGATGAAGTGGCCGATGCGGCCGAATTCGCCGAAGTTCCACCAGATCATGAAGGCACGGCCGACGATGTTCGCATCCGGCACGAAGCCCCAATAGCGGCTGTCGTTACTGGCGTCGCGGTTGTCGCCCATCATGAAGTAATAGCCGTCCGGCACCCGGCAAGTAAAGCCTTGGTCATTGTAGGTGCAGTTGTCGCGATAGGGAAAATCGCCGTCGACCTGATGCAGCAACACCGGCGGCGCCTCCGCCTGCACCATCGCGATGTGCAGGTGTTCGCCGAGTTGCTCGTTATAGGTCTGGCCGTTGATGTAATTGAGCCCGCTGCCGACATAGTTGTATTCGCCGGCCCGCTCCATCGCCACGCGCTTGCCGTTGATGGTCAGATGCTTGTTGCGGTATTCCACCTTGTCGCCGGGCAGGCCGACCACGCGCTTGATGTAGTCGAGCGACG
>JAJZTV010000001.1 GCA_021847385.1 Pseudomonadota bacterium
TTCCGATCTTGGCCCATCGCGTTCATGGTGTGGTGCGACTTGTGGCAGTGGAAGGCCCAGTCGCCGGGGTTGTTCGCGGTGAACTCGATGGCGCGCATCTGGCCGACCGCGACATCGGTAGTCACCTCCGGCCAGCGCGCGGACTTGGGCACCCAGCCGCCGTCGGTGCCGGTCACCTCGAAGTCGAAACCGTGGATGTGCAAGGGGTGGTTGGTCATGGTCAGGTTGCCGGCGCGGATGCGCACCCGGTCGCCCTGGCGCACGACCAGCGGGTCGATGGCCGGGAACACCCGGCTGTTCCAGGCCCACAGGTTGAACTCGGTCATGGTGTTGACGTTGGGCACCGCCGCACCTGGCTCGACGTCGTAGGCGCTCATGATGAACACGAAGTCGCGGTCGACCCGCATGAAGTTCGGGTCCTTCGGGTGGACCACGATGAAGCCGTGCATGCCCATGGCCATCTGCACCATCTCGTCGGCATGCGGGTGGTACATGAAGGTGCCGGACTTGCTCATCTCGAATTCGTAGACGAAGGTCTTGCCCGGCTGGATCTGCGGCTGGGTCAGGCCGCCGACGCCGTCCATGCCGTTGGGCAGGATGATGCCGTGCCAATGCACCGTAGTGTGCTCCGGCAGCTTGTTGGTGACGAAGATGCGCACCTTGTCGCCCTCGACGCATTCGAGGGTCGGCCCCGGGCTGGAACCGTTGTAGCCCCACATGTTCACCTTCATGCCCGGCGCGAATTCACGCACCACCGGCTCGGCCACCAAATGGAACTCCTTCCAGCCGTTCTTCATGCGGAACGGCAGGCTCCAGCCGTTCAGGGTCACCACCGGGTGGTAGGGCCGGCCGCCGCTCGGCATCAAAGGCGGTTGCGTGGCGGGATCGTCAAGGAACGCCGCCTCGGGTAGGCCAGCGGCCTGCACCCGGGAGACCATGGCGCTGCCCAAAACGGCGGCGCCGGAGCTGGCGAGAAACTGTCGGCGCGTCAGCATCGTTTTCTTCTCCATGATTAATGCCCCCCACCGGCGCTGGCCATCGGCATGTCGCCGCCACTGGACATTTGTATGCCGCCACCGCCGCTGCCGTTCAGGCTGAGTTGCAGGCTGGCGTCGGCCAGCCAGAAATCCTTCAAGGCCTGGATATAGGCATTGACGCTGCTCACCTGTTCGCGGGCGTCGGCCAGCAGGTCGAAGATGCTGATCAGCATGCCGTTGTAGCGCAGCAGGTTTTCCTCCGAGATCTTCTTGCGCAGCGGCACGATCTCGTCCCGATAGTGCTGGGCCAGGTCGTAGGCCGTGCGATAGGCGGTATAGGCATCGCGCACCTCGGACTGCGCATTCACCGCCTGCTCGGCGACCCGATGCATGGCCTGGGTGTAGATCGCCTCGGCCTTGGCCACGCGGGCAGCGCCCCAATCGAAGACGGGCAGGCGCAGTTCGATTTCATAACCGCGCCGATACGGTTTTTCATTGGAATTGGCATTGAGGTAACTCGCCTCCAGCACGTTGACGAAACGCGTCGCGCGGCTCAAGCCCAGGTTCTTGGCCAGGGCATCGAGCTCCTGGCCGGCCATCTGCACATCCAAGCGCCGGTCCACGGCCTGCTGTTCGAGCTTGGCCAACGCCAGCGGCTGGCCTGGCAGGTCGGGCAGGCGTCCCGACAACTGAAAGGCCAGCTGCTTGCCAGTCAAGCCCAGCATACGGATCAGGCGTTCGCGCTCGCTGCTCGCCGTCTGTTGGGCGCGGGCCAACTGCGCCGCCACCTCGGCGTAGAACACCTGCTCGCGCTGATAGCGCAGTTGGCTGAAGTTGCCGCCCTTGGCCATGCGCCCAGCCAGCTCGGCGCCGGCCGCGGCCGCCTCTTTGGCCTGTTGCAAATAATCGACCGTCTGCTGCGCGGCCACAGCCGAGATGTAAGCCTTGCGCGTGTCGGCAGCGGTGCGCAGCACCTCGTTGGCGATGCGCAACTGGGTCTGGACAAACAGCCGCTGTTCGATCTCGGTCCGCTTCGGCAGGGTCAGCAGGCCCATCACGTCGAACAGGAAACTACGCTCGTACTCGCGCTCGTCGCCCTGGGTGAAACGGCCGAAGGTGAAACCCGGGTTGCGCAGACGGCCGGCCTGGACCAGATCGGCCTCGGCGATGCCCAACTCGGCCAAGCGGGCCTGCAGCCCGCGATTGTTGAGCAAAGCGACCTTCACCGCGGCATCGGCGTCGAGCGTTTGGGCCAACAGCCGGTCGACCTCATCGCCCACCCGTGCGGCATCCTGCTCAGTCTGGATGCGCTGTACGGTAAGGCCGGCCCGCGCCTGGGTCATGGCATCGACCTTGGCCAAGCCGCCATCGGGGCTGAACGCGGCACAACCGGCAAGCGTCGACAAACACAACGCAGCCGCCATGCCGCGGGTACCGAGGCCTATCCCATCCATTGCCATCCTCCTGCATCGCCGAACCGGTTCCGATATGGCGGCATGATGGCGCTGTCCACCTGACCCGACCCTGACGTCGGGATTACAAGTTTGTAATCTGTCCGCCCCGCTGCTTACTAGGGCAAAATGCACCGCATGAAGATTCTGATCGTCGAAGATGAACCCAAGACCGGCGACTACCTGCGCCAAGGCCTGAGCGAGGCCGGTTTCGTGGTCGACCTGGTGCGCACCGGGCCCGACGGTCTGCACCTGGGCCGCACCGGCGACTACGACTTGTTGATCCTGGATGTCATGCTGCCCGGCCTCGATGGCTGGCAAATCCTGCAAGGCCTGCGCAGCGAAGGCAAAGACATGCCGGTGCTGTTCCTCACGGCCCGCGACCAGGTCGAGGACCGGGTACGCGGGCTGGAGCTCGGCGCCGACGATTACCTGGTCAAGCCCTTCGCCTTCACCGAACTCCTGGCCCGAGTACGTACGCTGTTGCGCCGCAGTAAATCGGCCCAGCCCCAAAATACCTTGCAGGTGGCCGACCTGGAACTGGACCTGCTGCGCCGCCGGGTCAGCCGCGCCGGCCGCAAGCTCGAGCTCACCGCCAAGGAATTCGCCCTGCTGGAACTGTTCATGCGCCGTCAGGGTGAAGTGTTGCCGCGCGCCCTGATCGCCTCCCAGGTCTGGGATATGAATTTCGACAGCGACACCAATGTGGTCGAAGTGGCGGTGCGCCGGCTGCGGGCCAAGGTCGACGACGCGTTCGAGCCCAAGCTGATCCGCACCGTGCGCGGCATGGGCTATGTGCTGGAAGCGCCAACGGCGGCATGAGACCGCTCTCCCTCACCAGCCGCATCAGCCTGCTGTTCTCCGGCGCGGCGGCCATGGTACTGCTCGTGGTCGGCTGGGTACTGGCCATGGCGGTCGAGGCCCACTTCGTCGACGAGGACAGGCATGAGATTCACGGCAAGTTCGAGTTGATCGAACACCTGCTCGGCAAGGCCCACGAGCGAAATCAACTCGATGCCCTGGTCCAGCAACTCGACGATGCGCTGATCGGCCATCATGGCCTGTCGGTCACCATCATCGATGACCAAGGCGCCATCTGGTTCGCCAGCTCCGGTGCACCCTACCCTAAGCCGCTGCTGGCTGAGGTTGCCGACCCGGCGCAAGCGCTGGTCATGTGGCGCGAGGGCGACCACAGCTATCGTGGCCAGGTCATGCCGTTCCCGGTCGGGGCCGAAGCCAAACCGTATCGCATCGCCATCGCGCTCGACATTACCCATCATCAGGCGTTCATGGCCGAGTTCCGCCGGCTGCTGGCCATCGCCATGGTACTTGCCGTGCTCACGACCGCCGGGCTCGGCTGGTTTGCCACCCGGCGCGGCCTTGGCCCCCTGCACCAGGTGACCCGGCTGGCCTCGACCTTGTCGGCCAGCCGCTTGACCGAACGGCTGCAGCCTCGCCAAATCCCGGCCGAATTGCAAGACTTGGTGCAGGCCTTCAACGCCATGCTCGACCGGCTAGAAGACGCCTTTCGCCGGCTGTCGCATTTCTCCTCCGACATCGCCCACGAACTGCGCACGCCGATCAGCAACCTGATGACCGAGACCGAGGTGGCGCTTACCAAGACACGCAGTGCCGAGGAATACCGCGACATCCTGCAATCCAATCTGGAGGAGTATGCATGGCTGGCGCGCATGATCGGCGACATGCTGTTCCTGGCCAAGGCCGACAACTGCTTGATCGTACCCAAGCGCGAGCCCATCGATCTGCACGAAGAGACTCGCCGCTTGATCGAGTTTTACGAAGCCTTGGCGGCCGAGCATGAGGTTTGTCTGGCGCTGACCGGCAGCGCCCAGACCACGGGCGACCGCCTGATGCTACAGCGTGCCCTGTCCAACCTGCTGTCCAACGCAATCCGGCATACCCCGAAGGCCGGCACGATCGACGTGACCCTAAGCCAGCAGGCCGATGTCTCGGTCATCGCGGTCGAGAACCCCGGCCCGGGCATCGCGCCCGAGCACCTGCCGCACGTATTCGATCGCTTCTATCAGGCCGACCCTGCCCGGCGCGCAGGCACCGGCGAACATGCAGGATTGGGCTTGGCCATCACCCAATCCATCGTCGAAGCCCACGGCGGCATAATCAGCGTCAGCTCCCAAGCCGGACGCACCCGCTTCGAGATCCGCCTGCCCAACATCGCTGCCGCAACATCGCTATAACACTCAGCGGCTATACTGTTGGCCAATTGGCAAACCAGGGAGGTCGCAATGCAGGCAAGCTGGCACAGCTTGAAGGAACACCGCAAGGCATGGAAAAACCTACACCTGCGAACGCTGTTCGAACAGGATAGCCAGCGCTTCGAGCATTTCTCCCTGAACCTGGACGACCTGCTGCTCGACTATTCCAAGAACCTGATCACCGACGACACGCTGCGCGGCCTGATTGCGCTGGCCCGCGAATTGGGCGTCGAAGCCAAACGCGATGCCATGTTCAATGGCGACAAGATCAACCTGACCGAACAACGTGCGGTGCTGCACACCGCGCTGCGCAACCGGGCCGACCGCCCAGTCCTGGTCGACGGCCAGGACGTGATGCCGGCCGTCCGCCGGGTGCTGGCCCAGATGCGCGAATTCACCGAAACCGTGCGCGCCGGCCGCTGGCGCGGCTACAGCGGCAAAGCCATCACCGATGTGGTCAACATCGGCATCGGCGGCTCCGACCTGGGGCCGGTCATGGTCTGCCAAGCCCTTGCCCCCTATGGCCGGCCCGGCCTGCGCGCCCATTTCGTCTCCAACGTCGACCCGAGCCACCTGCACGACACGCTGCAGAGGCTCGAGCCCGAGACCACGCTGTTCATCGTCGCGTCCAAGACCTTCACCACGCAGGAAACCTTGTCCAATGCCCGCGCCGCGCGCAAATGGCTGCTGGCCAAGGCACATGACGAAGCGGCGGTAGCCCGCCACTTCGTCGCGGTCTCGACCAACGAGGCCGAGGTGCGCCGCTTCGGCATCGACCCGGACCACATGTTCGAATTCTGGGATTGGGTCGGCGGCCGTTATTCGCTCTGGAGCGCTATCGGCCTAGCCATCGCCGTGCATATCGGCATGGACAATTTCGAACAACTGCTCGCCGGCAGCTTCGAGATGGACGAGCATTTCCGCACGGCGCCGTTGGAACGGAACATGCCGGCCATCCTGGGCCTACTCGGCGTCTGGTACAACAACTTCTGGGATGCCCAGAGCTGGGCCATGCTGCCCTACGACCAGCACCTGGCCCGGTTGCCGGCCTATTGCCAGCAACTGGACATGGAATCGAACGGCAAGACCATCACCCGCAAAGGCAAACCCAGCCCCGTTTCGACCGGGCCGGTGCTGCTCGGCGAACCCGGCACCAATGGCCAACACGCCTTCTACCAGTTGATCCACCAGGGCACCAAGCTGGTCCCCTGCGATTTCCTGGCTGCGGCCGAGAGCCATAACGACCTCGACGGCCAGCACGCCATGTTGTTGTCCAACTTCTTCGCCCAGACCGAAGCGCTGATGCGCGGCAAGACCCGGGCCGAGGTCGAGACCGAGCTGGCGGCCGAAGGCTTGAGCTTGGCCCGCATCCGAAAGCTCGCTCCGCACAAGGTGTTCGCCGGCAACCGGCCGACCAATTCGCTGCTTTACTGCAAACTGACGCCGCACACCCTGGGCCGCTTGATTGCGCTCTACGAACACAAGGTGTTCGTCCAAGGCGCAATCTGGGATATCAATTCCTTCGACCAATGGGGCGTCGAGTTAGGCAAACAGCTGGCTAAGGCCATCTTGCCCGAGTTGGGCGATAATTCGACAATCGTTAGCCATGACAGCTCGACCAATGGCCTGATCAACCACTACAAGCACCTACGCCAATCAGCATGACAGCCCAACCCGCTCCAGCCATCACACCCGACCACATACAAATCCCCACCCCGCCATCGCTACTGCTCGATCTGGAACGACTGCTCGATGCCGACAACGTCAACCTGCAATCCGTGGCGGCCGTCATCGCCAAGGATGCCGGCATCACCGCCCAGATCTTCCGCGCCCTGACCACGCCGGCCTATGGCTTGAAAAAGGCCCCGGACAGCCTGGGCAAGGCGGTGTCCATCCTCGGCATGAAGACGCTGCACGACTTGGTCAAGGGGCTCTGCCTACGCCAAGCCTTGTCCGGCAACGGCCTGCAGTTGGAACCTTTCTGGGAACGCTCGGCCGAGGTCGCCTGTTTGGCATCCAACATCGCCTGGGCACAACGCACCGTGGTCAATGTGCTGCCTGAGCATGCACACCTGGTCGGCCTGTTCCACGACTGCGGCATCCCGGTGCTGGCCATGCGCACCACGGACTACTGCAAGGCCTTCTGCAAGGGCGGCAGCCGGGCCTGGCCGGACGTGCGCAAGGAAGACCAGAAATTCAGCACCGACCACACCGTGGTCGGTTATCTGGTGGCCAAGCATTGGAAACTGCCGGAATACGTGTGCCAGGCGGTGCGCCACCATCATGAGATCGTCGAGGCCGAGCACAAGGCCGCCACCCTGGTCGCCATCCTGCAAATGGCCATCCACATCCACAACCGGCACAGCGGCCAGGACGACGGCGAATGGCAGGAGATCGAAACCCGTGTGCTCGACGAGCTGGGTATCCACCCCGACGGCCTGCGCGAATTCGAGGAGGATATCATCGAGCGCTGCCAACAGCAGGCCTGAACCATGAGCTACGAAACCCTGAAACACCTGCACGCGCTGACCGTCGCCGCCACCCTCGCCCTGTTCCTGCTGCGCGGCTACTGGATGTTGCGCGACTCGCCGCGCTTGCAGGCCCGTTGGGCGCGGATCGTGCCGCACATCAACGACACGCTCTTGCTCGCCAGCGCGATCGGCATGCTGGTCGTCGCCGGGCTGAACCCGCTCGACCAGCCCTGGCTCATGGCCAAGATCGTCGGCCTGCTCGCCTACATCAGCCTGGGCACCCTCGCCCTCAAACGCGGCAGCACCAAGGCTATGCGGATCAAGGCCTTCGTCGCATCGCTCGGCGTGTTCGGCTATATCGTCGCGATCGCGCTGACCAAGCAGGTCGTACCGGGGCTAGGCTAAGACTCAATCGCCGGCATGCCAATAGCGTGCTTGCCGCACTCTTGCCTCGCCTAATTGCAGGCCTCGCACCTGAAAGCGCAGCAGCACCGCGCCATTGCGGTCGGTGCGCAGTACTTGCGCGCCGCTATCGAGATAACGTCGCACCACCTCGGGCTTGGGGTGGCCGAAGCGGTTGCGGTGGCCGACCGGAATCACGATCCAGTGCGGGTTGACGGCGGCGAGGAAGGCCGGGGTCGACGAGGTGGCGCTGCCATGATGCGGCGCGATCAGCACGTCGGCCTGAAGCCGCCCCGGCACACGCTCCAGCAAGCTCATCTCGCCTAGCCGTTCGATGTCGGCCGGGATCAAGGCCGAACCGAAGCGGCTGCTGATCTTCAACACGCAGCCGCGGTCGTTGTCGCGATAGTTGCGGTTGACGTAGTGCTCCGGTGTCGGGTGCAGCAATTCGAAATGCACGCCGTCCCAATCCCACTGTTGTCCGGCCAGGCAAGGCCGCAGCCCAGGCGCATATCGCAGCACCGCTTGGCCTATTGGGCTGACCGTCTCACTGGGAAGGCCGACGAAAGAGGCGGCTGTCCACCGAGGTGTGTGACTGGCCAGCAGACTCAAGGCGCCACCGCTGTGGTCGCTGTCGTCGTGGCTGACGATCAGACCGTCAAGCTTGGCGATGCCTTCGGCATATAAATAAGGCGCGACGATCCGGCCTCCGGCATCTTCGCCCGAGACGTAGCGCGGCCCGGCGTCGAAGACCAGGGCATGCTCGGTCGTCCGCACAACGGCGGCCAGGCCCTGGCCGACATCGAGCACGTCGAGCCAGACCTCGCCCTGATCCGGCCGGTCCAAACGCGGCAACAACAGCGGCAAGAACAGAACAGCACCCAGCCAACGTGCCGACAAGCCACGCGGCAGGATCATGATGAGCGCACCGATCAGCGCCAACACCAGTGCCGCGACCGACGGTTCGGCGCCATGCCAAACCGGTTGTGGCAAGGCATCGAGCCAAGTCAGCCCCTGCATGACGAGTGCGATCAGCGCGTGGGCCAAATCGGCCAAGCCATCCCAGGGCAACAGTGACGCCAGCAGCACCAAAGGCACCACCAGCCAACTGACCAGCGGGATGGCGAAGGCGTTGGCCAACGGCGACACCAGCGAGGCCTCATGGAAAATCAGTAGCAAGCCCGGCAGCAAGACCAAGGTTACGGCCGCTTGCGCCGCTAGCCACGCCCGCCACGGCGCGTCCCGCCCTAAACGGCCTTGGCCGCCGAGCATCAATGCGGCGACCGCACCGAAAGACAACCAGAACCCGGGCGACAAGGCCGCCCACGGATCGAGCAGCACGACAACGAACAGGGCCAGAGCCAGGATGCGCGAGGCGGAGACGGCACGATCGAAGAGCAAGGCCAAAGCCGCAACCGCCAACATGAAGAGCGTGCGCTGTGCCGGAATACCAAAGCCAGCCAACGCAACGTAGATCACCGCCGCGACGAGCCCCAAGCCGATGCCAGCCTTCTGCGCCGGTAGACGCAAGGCCAAGGCCGGTAGCCGGCGCCAAAAGAACTGGACCAAGCCATAGACCAGCACCGAGAACAGCGTCACGTGCAGGCCGGAAATCGACATCAAGTGCGTCACGCCGGTGTGGCGGAACAAGGTCCATTGGCTATCGGGGATCGCATTCTGGTCGCCTACCGCCAAGGCCACGGCGACCCCGGCATAGGGACGGTCGTGCAAGGCGGTGAGCAAGCGGCTGCGCAAGGCCTCGCGTAGGCGATCGAGCGCTGCGCGCGGCTTGCCGGTGCAGGCCTCGGCCGCCACCGGCTCGGCGACGACATGGCCGGTAGCACGAATCCCGCGCTCCAACAGCCAGCCCTCATAGTCGAACCCGTGCGGATTGACATTGCCATGCGGCCGGAACAGGCGTGCGCTCAAGCGCAGGCAATCGCCGCCGTGCAGCGGCATCAGCACCGTCGTCGCGTCGTCGAGATAGCGGTTGAGCATCAGCCGCTCGGGCACTCGCGCCCCCGGACTCAACACCCGCTGGACTTGGAAAACAAAACGCTGCCCACGCGGCATAGCCTCAGGCAGGCCGAGTACGCGCCCCTGCAATACGATGTCCCGCCCCTCCCAAGCCCGCGGCAAGATTTCGCTCAAGCGCAACTCGGCGCGCCAGCTCGCATAGAAAAAACCGGCATAGGCAGCGAGCAAGAGCCAAGGGACCGCGCGCCAGAGACGCCACGAACCACGCCTCGGCCACCAAGCCGCCAGCAGGAACAACAGGGGCGCCAGCCAAAGCCAACGGAACTCCGGCAGCACTACCTGGGTCTGCAACCATGCCGCCCCTAAAGCGAAACCCAATGCGATGGCACGCATAGCCTAGCTTTGCTAACCTCCCATCATATGGTTCTTGTTTTGATTTTCGGGCCTAACCAGACCTTACCGATGCCGCGTAAACACTTCAGAAAATACCTGCCCGATCACCACAGCGTACGTGGCCACCGCCACCTCCGCCACTTCGGGCCCTTGCTCAAGCACCCCAATCTCTGGCACTTGAACCGGCATTCGGTCGCAGGCGGTGTCGCCGCCGGCATGTTCGCCGGCTTGATCCCCGGCCCGGTGCAAATGTTGGCCGGGGCCATCCTCGCCATCATCTTCCGGGTCAACCTGCCGGTCGCGATGGTGACCACCTGGTATACCAACCCGATCACCTGGGGGCCGATCATCGTCGTCGCCTATGCCATCGGCTCGCTGATCACCGGCGAACCGATGGGCAAGGTGACGGGATTCGAATTCGACTGGAGCAGCGGCGATTGGCATCTGTTCCTGCCCCGCTTATACGAATGGTTCCTCGGCCTGGGCGAAACCTACCTGATCGGCAGCCTGATCCTCGGTCTGGTCCTGGCTGCGCTCGGCTATATCGCAGTGCAGATCGCCTGGCGCTTGTATCTGCTGGCCTATCTCAAGCGTCGGCGGCAACGGCGCAAGCCGGTCTAAGCGGCGATCAGTTTTCCCCACTCGACAACGGTTTCAATTTGCCGCCCGCCAGAATGGCGTGCAGCACCTTCTCGGCATCGCCGTGAAACTGCTTGAACACCACCCCGATCTTGAACACCTTGCGCGATAGCGTGGTATGCATCACCTTGCCCTGCAACTGGATCACGAGCGGGGTCTTGCCGGTCGCTTGCGGTATCTCGAGGTAGATGTGGTATTCCTTCTGCGGTGGAACATGATCTTCGCAAGCGATCGCCGCACCCGAGGCGCAGATATTGTCGGTGGTGCCTAGATAGCGTACCCCACCGTCGCTGACGCTCACCAAGGCGGCACGCCAGTGTGCGATATAACGCTGTGCGATACGGCGCTCCGGCGCAGGCGGAACCGGTGCTGCCGCCTGGGTGACGGCTGTGGCGGTCGCCGCTTCCGTTATCGGCGCGCTATCTGCGGCAACGGCCTTGTCTGTTTCCACCCCCGGCTGAGTCTCTTCTTCCGCCACCGCCCCTCCTCCATTCCAAGGCTCACCCTGCCTCGATCATGAGCTGTCCGTCTTTTATGTTCAGCACTCTTTGCATGCGCCCGGCCAAGTCCGGATCGTGCGTCACGATCAAAAAGCTTAGCGCATGTTTCTCGTTCAGGTCGATCAACATTTTTTGAATATGCTCGGCGGTGTGCCGATCGAGGTTGCCGGTCGGCTCGTCCATCAACACACAGGCAGGCCGGGTGACCAGGGCACGGGCAATCGCCGCGCGCTGACGTTCGCCGCCGGAGAGCTCACCGGGCCGGTGATTCAGGCGATGGCCGAGACCCACCTCGGTCAACCAGCGCTCGGCCTCGGCATAGGCGACCGCCTGGTCCAGACGCCGAATCAGCAAGGGCATCGCGGCGTTTTCCAGCGCAGTGAATTCCGCCAACAGGTGATGAAACTGGTAGACGAAGCCCAAGGCGCGATTGCGCAAATTGCCGCGCGCCAATTCGCTCATCGCCCAGATATCCTCGCCCTGAACCGTGACTTGACCGGCATCGGGCCGATCCAGCCCGCCCAGCACATGCAACAGGGTGCTCTTGCCGGAGCCGGATGCGCCCATCACCGCGACCCGTTCGCCCTCGCCGATCGCCAGCTCGATATCGCTCAGCACCGGCACTTCCAGCTTGCCCTGCCAATAACTCTTCTTGAGCCTTGTGCAGGCGAGGACAGGGTTATTCATAGCGTAAGGCCTCCGCCGGCTGCACGTTGGCTGCACGCCAGCTCGGATACAGGGTCGCCAGGAAAGACAGGCCCAGGGCGACGCCGCCGATCCACATGACGTCGCTCAACACCAGCTTCGACGGCAGCTCGGAGATGTAATAGACATCGGCCGGGAACAGGTCCATGTGCAGCACCCGTTCGATCACCGGCACCACGGTCTCGACATTGAGCGCGAGCACCACGCCGCCGATCACGCCGAGCAGCGTGCCGATCACGCCGATCAGGCTGCCCTGCACCATGAAGATCTTCATGATGCTATTGGGGCTGGCGCCCAAAGTACGCAGGATCGCGATGTCGGCCTGCTTATCGGTCACCGCCATGACCAGGGTGGAGACGATATTGAACGCGGCCACCGCGACGATCAGGGTCAGGATGATGAACATCATGTGCTTCTCGATCTGAACCGCACGGAAGAAATTGGCATGGCTCATGGTCCAGTCGCTGATGTAATAGTCGCCTTGCAGGGTCCTGGCGAATTCGCGCGTCAACAAGGGAGCGCGGTCCATATCGGCCAGCTTCAGGCGCAGGCCGGACACCGCGTATCCCATGCGATACAACTTTTGCGCATCTTCGATGTGGATCAGCGCCAAGCCGGCGTCATACTCGAACATGCCCATCTGAAACAAGCCGACCACGGTGAACTGCTTCATGCGCGGCAGCATGCCGGCCGGCGTGATCACGCCCTGCGGCACCATCAACGTCACCTTGTCGCCGACGAACACGCCGAGCGAGTGCGCCAGATCCGCACCGAGCACGACGCCGAATTCGCCGGGCTTGAGATCGGCCAGACGGCCGGCCTTCATATGCGCACCGAATTCGGCGACGTGCGGCTCGTCGGCCGGCGAAATGCCGCGCACGATGCCACCTTTGGTCTCCGAACCGAAAGCCAGCAAGGCTTGACCGGTCACAAACGGCGCATAGCCGCGCACCTCCGGATGCCGCCGCACTTGCTCGACCAAAGCCGGCAGATCGTTCAGACGACCATCCGGCCCGGTAATCTCCATGTGCGCCGCCACGCCGAGAATGCGATTGCGTAATTCTTCTTGAAAGCCATTCATCACCGACAGCACCACGATCAAGGCGGTTACGCCTAAGGCGATGCCGATCATCGAGGTCATGGAGATGAAGGAGATGAAATGGTTGCGGCGCTTGGCGCGGGTATAGCGCAGGCCGATCCAGAGTTCATAGGGGCGGATCATCATTGGCTCCGACCGCCCATACCTCTGGGCTTGATATCGGCTTCGCCAATGTTAGCCGGCACCGAAGCTTCGCTTTCTCCCAACAAGTGTGCCGCCACGCGGCGCTGCTGCGGGTCGCGCCGGTGTTCGAACAAGTAGATGCCCTGCCAGGTGCCCAAGGCGAGCTGCCCTGCGATGACCGGAATCGACAACTGGGTCTGGGTCAAGGCGGCCCGAACATGGGCCGGCATGTCGTCTGGGCCTTCGAGGGTGTGGCGATAGATCGGGTCGTTCTCCGGCACCAAACGGGAGAGAAACCGTTCCAGATCGCCCTGCACGTCCGGATCATGGTTTTCCTGAACCAACAGGCTGGCCGAGGTATGTTGCACGAAGAGCGTCAGCAAGCCCTCCGCCATGCCGGATCGGGCAAGCCAATCGCTGACTGAATCGGTGAAGGCATAAAGCCCCTTGCCGCGCGTGCTGACGTGGAATTGGCGGGTGAGTTGGCGCATGGCCGCCATTGTAACTGCGCCTAAACAAAAAAGCCGGCCTAGGGCCGGCTCTGACAACATGAACCACGGCTATTCGGCTTGCACCGTATCCCGATAGGCATACCAACTGGCATGGCCTAAGATCGGAAAGATCACCGCCAGGCCGACGAACCAAGTCAACACCCCCAGGGCCGTCAGGGCGACGATCAACACAGCCCAAAGCGCCATCGCCGCGAGATTCTCGCGCACCACCACGAGGCTGGTGACGACGGCGGTCACCACGTCGGCCTTGCGGTCCATCATCATCGGCAGCGACACCACACTGGCGGCGAAGACCAGGCCCGCCAACACGGCACCGAAACCGACATAGGCGACGACGAATTGCCAATGCTCCGCCGCCCACAAGGTATCGAAGCTGAACGGTCCGCTGCTGACCCAGTCGCCGCGCAGCATCAAGGCCACCAAGATCGCAGAAAAACGCTCCCATGCGCTCAACACCAGGGCATACATCAAGCCGAACATGCCGATGGACGCGGCATTGTCACGGATGCACGAAAACGCCCTGTCCTCCTCGGCAGCGGTCTTCCCTTCCTCGATCTGACACGACATGCCATAAAAGCCGATGGCCAGGAAAGGCGCCACCAGCAAGAAGCCGGAGGTCAGCGCCATGGCCAGATGGCTCTCTTTCAGGAAATGATTGACCACGGCATTGCCGAACACGGCGAACACCATGCCTAGACTCAGCGAAAGCGACAGATTGCGCTTGAAATCGCCCCAGCCCAGCCTGAGCCAATGCAATGGCTGTTGCCACGACACACGGTAGACGCAAGGCAATGCGATATGGGGATTGTTCGGACAGATCGCGCTACGGCCCATGGCTCCTCTCCTTATGAAAAAGTCTTTCGTTATTTGCCAACTATTTCAGTCCCGCGATCACAGATTAATGCGTGTTTTTGCCTAAATGCAATGCCTCTTTGCCCGTATTTCCATACCAAGGATATCGCCATCCGCCACCTAGCCTGCGTCTATGGCCGACGCAATGTCGACTACACTTCTCAAGTAATGCGGTGAACCTTGGCTGGACCGACGGTCTCAATAGCAAGTGATAGCTACAATCCAGTGAGGCGAAGATGGCGACATATGGCGAATTCAAGCGTTTGGGCCAAAGCCTGTGGCTCGACAACCTATCGCGTACCTTGCTCAAGGAAGGCGGATTGGCCCGGTATGTCCGAACCGGCGTCAGCGGGGTCACCTCCAACCCGACCATCTTCCACAAAGCGGTGGCCGAGAGCCCCTACTACCGGGAGGAACTCGGCCGCCTGCGGCTGGTGGAACCGAATTTGGAACGGCGCTACGAGGCGCTGGTAATCGAAGATATCCGCACGGCCTGCGACTTGCTCAAGCCCGTGCACGACGCCAGCGCCGGCGACGACGGCTATGTCAGCCTGGAAGTCGCGCCCCGACTGGCCCACGATGCCCCGGCCACCGTGGCCGAGGCCAAACGCCTAAGCCGACTGGTCGCGCGCGACAACCTGCTGATCAAGATTCCCGCCACGTCGGCCGGCGTGGCCGCTTTCGAGCAACTCATCGCCGAGGGCTACCGGATCAACGTCACGCTGCTGTTCTCGACCAGCCAGACCGAGCGTGTGTTCGAGGCCTATCTGCGCGGCGCGCAGTCCTGGCTAGCCCGCGGCGGCGACCCCAGGCGGCCGAAGGCCGTCGCCAGCCTGTTCCTGTCTCGGGTCGATACCTTGGCCGACCAGCACCTGGATCGGATCGGCAGCCCCGACGCCCTCGCCCTCCGCGGCAAGACCGCCGTGGCGATGGCCAAGCTCGCTTATGGCCGCTACAAAGCGCTGTTCCACGCACCGGCCTTCGCCACACTCCGACAGGCAGGGCTGCGACCGCAGTACCTGTTGTGGGCCAGCACCGGCACCAAGAACCCGGCCTACAGCGATCTGCTCTATGTCGAACCGCTGGTCGGCCCCGAAACCATCAACACCCTGCCGGATAAGACCCTCGCCGCCCTCACCGATCACGGCCAAGCCGAGGCCACACTGGAGCAAGGGTTGGCCGCAGCCGAGGCACACATGCAAGAACTGCTGGCGCTCGGCATCGACCCGCAACAACTCGGCGAAGCGTTGCAAACCGAGGGCCTGCGTCTATTCAGCGACTCGTTCGAGCAGATGGTCGAATTGATGCGCTAGCGGCAGATCAGGCTAAACTCGGGCGATGCTGCAATTGATCGTCCCCGACCTGGGCACCGCCGACCTCACGCCTGCCCTGCGCGCCCTGCTTGCGCGCAGCCACCGGCTCGACCAACCTGCCGCCGGCGGCCTGACCGAAGCGCTTTGCCAAGCCCTCGGTCTCGCCCCACCCTACCCGATCGCGGCGTTATGCCATGCCTATGACAGCGGCCAAGCCGGCAACACCGGTTATTGGCTACGCGCCGACCCGGTCTATCTGCATCTCAACATCGATAAGCTGATCCTTGGCGACCCGCGGCATTTAGCGTTGAGCATGGACGAGGCCTTGCAACTGACGGCCAGTCTGAATGCGCACTTTCAACCGGACGGCCTGCACTTCCAGGCCTTGGCAGCGGATCGTTGGTATCTGCGGCTGGTGCGACCGGTTGCGATGTCGACCACCTTGCTCGAGGCGGCCATCGGCCGCAGCATCGAGACCACCTTGCCCCAAGGCGAAAAGGCCGCATTGTGGCGGCGATACCTGAACGAGGCGCAGATGGTATTGCACGATCACCCGGTCAATCAGGCGCGCGAGGCGCGCGGCATCATGCCGGTCAATAGCATTTGGTTCTGGGGCGAAGGCGTCGCGGCCGATGTGCCCACGCCTGAAATCTCTGCGCTGTTTGCCGATGCCCCCATCGCCGCCGCCCTGGCCCGAGGCATGGGTATCCGCCACGAGAAAACCCCGCACGGCCTGGTTGAACTGGAACGCGCCGTATCGATTGCGGCCGACCACATTGTGGTGGTGCTGGGCGCGCCGAGGCCGCCTGCAAGCGGGGGCGATTTATCGGCTAGCAAAACTTTGCCGCAGCATTACGAAAATCGGTGGTTCGCACCCTTGCTCAAGGCATTGCAGTACGGGCGCATGGCGAAGCTGGTCTTGACGGGCATCGGCACGCCATCGTTCAACGCGGTCATCACGCGCGGGGATGCGTGGAAACTCTGGCGGCGCTAGCCGAGCGCTTCTTGTCGCGAATGGGCTAGTGTTTGCCGCGTCCGGGCAACTGGCTGAGTACCCAACGCGCCAACAAATCGGCGCCCGGACGAACGCGCGCCACCATATCGATCAAGGCCGACATGCCGTGATGCTTATAGCCCTCGCTGATCACGTCGTCGTGTTCGCACAAATGCAGGATTTCCATATCGCCGAAGGCCTCGCGCAACATCGGCTCGGTATACATATTGTCGGCGCTGCTCGGGCCGCCGGTGCCGAATTTGATTTGGCGCCGGGTATAGCCCTGCAGGATCAAAATACCGCCGGGCTTCAAGGCGCGCTTCATGTTGCGGAACAGCGCCGGCCGTTCCTCCGAGCCGACGAACTGCACGAAGATCGCGGCGATCACGTCATAGCGCGCTCGCTCCCAGCGCCAATTGAGCAAGTCGGCCTGTTCGAACTGGATATCGACACCGCGCGATCGCGCCAAGTGTTCGGCCTTGGCCTGGGCCACCGGAGAAAAATCCACCGCATGCACCGTCAAGCCCTGCTCGGCCAGCCACACTCCGTTGCGGCCTTCGCCGTCGGCCATGGCCAATACCTCTTGCCCAGGACGAAGCCTGTCCTGCTGCGCGCGCAGAAATGCATTCGGCTCGGTGCCATATACATAGGCCTCGTCGGCATAGAGGCTGTCCCAGAATTCGCGCAAGCTCGACCTCTCGATTGTCTAAAAGCAAATGCGCCCCATCGACGTGGGGCACATTTATATGGGCTTGCAGTGTAGGGGAAAAATTGCCGCGACCGCTAGCAATGCTTAGGCCGCTTCATCCCAGTCGTCATCCCCGCTGTCGCCCATTTCGACGATAGGCACGTGGGTGGCCTTCTGCTGGTTGAAGCCGCGGCGCTCGACAAACAGACTGCTGCCATCGGCCTTCTTGGCCATCTTCTTCGCTTCGGCCGCCACCCGCTCGACGTCGTGGCGCTGACAGGCCTCGGCTTGACTGATAGGCACCGCGCCGATGGACAGGCTGACCAGCGGATGAAAGACCATCTTGCCGCGCCGGTCTTCACTGAAATAACCGCCCTCGGCAACATGCTCGAATTGGAACAAGGCCATACGCTCGGTATCGAATCGCGCCAGAACCCGCTGGCACCGCTCTTGCCAGTCCGCGCTTTGGAACAAAATGACGAAATCGTCGCCGCCGACGTGGCCCAGGAAATCCAAGCCCGGGTCGCATTCCTGCGACAGGATACGGCCCAGCAATTGAATGACGGCATCGCCCTTGCGATAGCCGTACACATCGTTGAACGGCTTGAAGTGGTCCAAATCGAAATAGGCGGCGACGAAATCGACATTCGCGGCCAACAACCGATCGGTATGCTCGTGGATCGGCACATTGCCCGGCAGCATGGTCAGCGGATTGGCATAGCGCGCCGCCACGACCTGCATCTCGGTGATCGCGCGCATCAAATCGTAACCGGAGCCCATGCCGCGGTATTTACCGTTCTCGGTGATGATGAAACCATCGGTGAAGGTCTGCTTGCCTTTGCGCACCACCAGTTCCGACAGATCGGAAATGAGGGTACCGATGTCCACGACCAAGGGTTCCCTATCCATAAAGACGGAACAGGGCTTCTTGCCATAAAGCTCGCGGGTATAGATGCGAGTGAACCGGTCGAGCAGCAAGGGCCGGGTCAACATGCCGACCGGCACGCCATCCTTCACGACCGCCAGGGCATGCAGCCCTTCATGCTTCAGCAACAGTTCCAGCACTTGCTCGCTGGCCGCATCCGGCACCACGCACGGGGCATCGATCAACAATTTCCTGGCGCAGGGCTGGCTGGCCTTGGTCGAGCCGGAACTCGGAAACACGCTGATCGACGCCATGGAAAAACACTGCATGGCCTCGGGCGATGGCAAATGCGAAGGCGCAGCGGTCGGCCGGCCGATCAAATAGCCTTGTCCGAATGCGATACCGAGATCCTTGACGACGGCCAACTCGGAGGCCGTCTCCACGCCTTCGGCAACGATCAGCGTGCCGGCATTGTCGGCAATCGCCTGCAAGGAACGGACAAATTGCAGCTTGACCGGATCCTGGTTCAGACCGGTGATGAAATGCCGGTCGATCTTCACGTAATTCGGCTTGAGTTCCGACCATAGGCGCAGGCTGGAAAAGCCCTCGCCCAAATCGTCCATCGCGATGCCGATGCCTACTTTGTGCAAGGCCTGAACGGCCTCCGCCAGACGTGCGAAATCCTGGGTCGGATCGCTCTCGGTCAATTCCAGCACCAGGCGTTGCGGCGGCAGCCCCACTGTGCGTAGCATGGCCAGCAACTTGTCGGGCTGGAAGAACGGGTCGAACAATCGCAGTGGCCGCAAATTGGCGAACAGCTTCCCATTTAGCTGACGTTGCGAGAACGTGCGCAGCGCGACTTCGAAACACAAGCGCTCGATTTCGGAAGACAGGCCGGCATGGTCAGCCGATTTGAGCAAGGCGTCCGGCGCATGCAGGGGGCTATCGGAAGGCCCGCGCGACAAGGCCTCATAACCATACACGCTGGCATCGCGCAGATTCATGATCGGCTGGAACAAGGAGCCAACCCTGCCGTGTTCCAAGACCTCATTTAGTGCGGCATTCGGGTAATGATGATCCACGCCCCAACCCCATGATCGTTTAGGTCGGGCTAGGCTAACGGCCGCACTTGTCAAATTTATGACAAGGTGACCCAAATTGCCTTCTCACCTATACTATTTTCGATTTTTTCCGCCCTGGTGGCACTTTTGGAGCCTCTAACATGACACGTTCTCGGAGCCCCCTGGCCGCCATAATGGCCGCCTTTCTGCTATCCCTCTCCTTCGCCGGCCATGCCCTGGCCGAGGGCGGCAATTGGTTCGAAGACAAAATGAGCTGCATCGTGACCGGTGGCATCGCCGGTGCCGCCGTCGGCGCCATGGCAGACGGCATTACCGTCGGCGGCGGCACGGTCGGTGGCGCGATCATTGGCGCGCTGCTCTGCCAACCGGCCGATGCGGATGGCGACGGCGTACCCGATTACCGCGACAAGTGCCCCAACACGCCCAAAGGCGCCAAGGTCGATGAAAACGGCTGTGAAATCCAAACGGCCACTGGCGACAGCGACGGCGATGGCGTGGCCGACAGCCAGGACAAGTGCCCGGACACCCCGAAAGGCACCAAGGTCGATCAGAACGGCTGCCCGCTGGTCGACAAGATCGTGCTCCAGGGCGTTCATTTCGCCTTCAATTCGGCCGAGATCTCGGCCGAGTCTGCCAAGGCGCTCGACGAGGTCGCGCTGATCTTCAAACGCTACCCCGATATGGTGGCAGAAGTGGGTGGCCATACCTGCGACCTCGGCTCCAAGACCTACAACCAGAAGCTGTCCGAACGCCGGGCCCAAGCCGTGCGCAGCTACCTGGTCAAGCATGGGGTCGCTGCCAAGCAATTGACCGCCAAAGGCTACGGCCAGCTACAGCCGGTCGCGAGCAATGCGACCCGTGAAGGCCGGGAAATGAACCGCCGCACGGAGATGCGCATCATCAAGAAATAAACCAACCTCGGCTAAGCTGCAAAGGGCGGGCCGAATGGCCCGCCCTTTTTGCTCACCGGCCTACCGTTTTGCTTAAGCACCCCATCTCCCACGTCGTCGGTTTCGACGACGCCCCGTTCCAGCGCCGGCATCGCGGCGACGTCCTCATCGTCGGCACCGTTTTTGCCGGCGATCGGCTCGATGGCATTCTGGCCGCCCGGGTCCGGCGCGATGGCATTCTGGCCGCCCGGGTCCGGCGCGATGGCATCAACAGCACGGCCCGGTTGGCCGAATGCCTAACCGGCTCCAAATACTTCGCACAGCTGCAAGCCATCCTGCTGCAAGGCATCGCCTTCGCCGGCTTCAACGTCGTCGATCTGCAGGCGCTGCACCGCACGACCGGCCTGCCGGTGCTGGCGGTCAGCCGGCATGCCCCGGACTTGGCCGCCATCCGCAAGGCCTTGCTGGAAAAGGTGCCGGGCGGCGCGCGCAAGTGGCGGCTGATCGAGGCCGCCGGCCCGATGGCGCCGATGGCGGGGCTGTATTGCCAGCATGTCGGCATCGATGCCGAGAACGCTGCAAGGCTGATCGCTGCCCTGCAAATCCATGGCCGATTGCCCGAGCCGCTGCGGCTGGCGCACATGATCGCCGGTGGCGTCACCACCGGCGAGAGCCGGCATCGAGCCTGAACTAGGCCAGCAACATCGCCTGCAACTCGGCGGCGTCGTGCACGGCATAGGCCGCCTCGTCGTTGTCGAAATAAACATAGGCCTCGGCCAGCCGCTGTTCGCGCAACCAGTCCGCCCACTCGGCCAAGGCCTTGCCGCCATAACGGCCGCAATAGGCGGCGCCCGGGCCGTGTAGCCGCAGGTAAGTGAAGTCGGCCGTAATTCGCCGCGGGCTCTGCCAGCCAGCCAAATCGTAGATGCAAAAGGCGGCATTGAATTCAGTAAGCAAATCAAAAACCTGCTCGGTGTGCCAGCTCGCATCGCGCAATTCGAAGGCCACCTGGACAGCGCGCGGCAGTGCCTGGAGGAATTCCCGCAGGCGACCGGGATTCACCCGCCAATTCGGCGGCAACTGGAATAGCAGCGGCCCCAGCTTATCGCCCAAGCCGGCCACGGCATCGAACAACGGCGGCAACGTCAGCTCCGGTTCCTTCAGCTTCTTCATATGGGTGATGAAGCGGCCGGCCTTGACACTGAACCGGAAAGTTCGCGGCGTCGCCTCGCGCCAGTGGGCAAAGGTCTCCCGGCTAGGCAGCCGGTAGAAACTGCTGTCGATCTCGACGCTGGCGAAATGCCGGGCATAAAAACCGAGCCAGGCCGGCTCCGGCAGCTCGGCCGGGTAAAAGCGGCCACGCCAATGCGGGTAGACCCAGCCCGAACTACCGATGCGGATTTGCATTCACGCCCCTTTGAAGGCGCGCTCCAGTTCAGCCCGCAACTCTGGCTCGCGCTCACGGTAGATCGGGGAAAAATGAAAAGGCTCGACCGCCTTCGCCCCGGCGGCCCGCGCCAGCCGGCCGGCCTGGGCCGCGGTGAGGTGTAGCTTGTCGGCCGCCCGCGCCGCAGCTTCGTCGAGAAAAACGCTCTCGATGAACAAGGTGTCGGCAGCGCGCGCGAGATCGACGATGCGTTTGGCATTGGCCGTGTTGTACACCACATCGGTGATATAGGCGAGCTTCATGCCGGCCGTTACCTGCACGCAGTCGCGCAGCGCGCCCAGCGCAAATGACTGGCCAAGCGGCCCGGCAATTTCACAAGCATCGCCCCACCCCTCCAGCACTGCCTGCTTGAGACCTTGCAACCAAGGACCGACTGGCAGCCCCAACTCGGCCAGCTTGGTCTTCCAGATGTTGACGTGTTGCCTTTCTTCCAAGGCAAAACCGAGACAGGGTGTGCCATGGTCGAGCAAGGCGCAACGCACGCGCAGCCCCGGCTCGTCGAGCAAGATGCCATCTTCGATCCGATACTCGCCCGCCGTCTCGCGGCAAAAGGCCTGGCGCACATGAAACCGCGCCCGGCGCACCCGGCGGTCATCCACAACCTCGATTGCTTCCAGGGCGAAGTCGTTCTCGTAGCGATGCAACAGATTCCAGGTATAGCCCGATAACTTGGCTTCGACCTTGGCGATGAAACCGGGCGGGCCGTAGAGCCGCACCGCGCGTTCGCGCCCGAGACAGATGCGCAAGAACCAGTCCAGGCCGATGAAGTGATCCATGTGGCAATGGCTGACGAAGATGTCGGACACGCGCAAGAGCTTGCGCGGCGGCATCGCGTGGATATCGCCGATGTCGAACATCAGCGCGCGCCGCTCGAACAGAAAATCGACGTACAGGCCGGGGTCGCCGAAAGGCTCGTTGATCAGATAAGGATGCAGCGCGCGCCGCATCAGGCGGTCAGCTTGTTTTGCGCCCAGGCCAGAATGGGCTGCAAACGCGGCGGCAGCAGACGTGCCGCTTCGGCGAAATCGACCCAACGCCATTCGTCGTGCTCGGGCCGACCCAGCTCCGGCGCGACCGGCAGGTAGATGTCGGTTTGCTGGGTCTCCGCCAAGTAATAGCGGGCGACCTTGCCACGGCGATAGGGCGCCGTTTCGCAATAAATCTCGCCCCAACGAAAATCGAGATCGGTGACCGAGGATTCTTCCGCGGTCTCGCGGATGGCGCCGGCCAGAGGCGTTTCGCCTTCTTCCAGCGTGCCCTTGGGGAAATCCCAGTGGTTATAGCAACGCAAGATCAAGAGTTGCCAATGCCCGCCTTGCCGACGCGCGACAACGACGCCGGCGGACAAGCGTTTGGGCGGCTGGATGGAGGCCGATTGATTAATCATGTTTATAGGATACCAATATCCTCGCCTCGCGCAGGGTTGCAATCGTTGAGAAGTGAACTATCCAACAGACTCTAGCAGGGCGGCGGCGCCGAACCCAAGTCGCCTTACCCTGTCGAATCGTCCATGCCCGCGGGCATGGACCCGATCTAAACCAACGTTGGGAGATCGATCATGTATGCAACTCACACTCTATCCACTTTTCTCGTCGCCTTGGCCCTGACCGGCCTGCCATCGATGGCGAGCGCCGACCGCGAAGCGCCCTATGGTTGGCCGGGGCCCGGCCACATGGGCTATGGCATGGGCCCGGGCATGATGATGGGCCCGGGCATGATGATGGGCCCGGGCATGATGGGCGGTTACGGCATGATGGGCATGGACCCCGGCGTGCTGGGTTATGGCCAGCTAGGCCCGATCGGCATGCTCGACCTCAAAGACGATCAAATCAAGCAGATATCGAAGATCCAGGATGACCTCGTCAAAAGGCACCGCGACCTGATGCAAAAGGTGTGGGAACAACAAGACCAGTTGGGCAAGCTCTATTACGCCGAGAAACGCGACGACACCGCCATCAAAAAAGCCTATGCCAAGCTCAACGACCTGCAAAAAGAGATGCTCGACGCCCGCCTGGACGCCGACAAGCGCATCGAGGCCCTGCTCAGCAAGGAGCAGAAAGAGCAGATGCAACGCGGCTATCGGCGCTGGGGCATGATGTACCGCTGATTGCGCCATTCGCGGCACCCGATCTGCGCGGCTGGCGCACAGCCGCGTCTGCGGCAATAATGCCCCCCATCGATTCGAATTGAGGTGGGCAAGCATGGCAAGGTTCAACCGCCGCCTGGCGCTCAAAGGGCTCGCACTCGGCAGCCTCGGCCTGGCCGGCATCGGCGGCCTGATCCGCGGCGTCCTTGCCGCCGGCTTGGAAAGCCGCATTCGCCGCCTGCAAGGCGACGTCCGCTTCAATGGCAAGCCGCTCCAGGTCGGCGACGCGCTCTCGGCCCCGCTTGAAGTCGTGACCGGCGACCGCGCCTTCGCTGCCTTCAACGTCGGACGCAACGCCTATCTCGTGCGCGGCAACAGCCGCATGACCATTTCCGGGCCGGCCGAGACCGGCGTGGCGGTCGACGTCGCCGTCGGCCGCATGTTGGCTGTGTTCGAGAAAGGCAAGGCACAAGTGAGCACACCCACGGCCGTGGCCGGCATTCGCGGCACCGGCATCTATGTCGAGGCCGAGGCCGAGCGCAGCTACGTCTGCCTGTGCTACGGCTCGGCGGAACTGAGCTCCACGCAAAACACGGCGCTGAGCGAATCTCTGCAAACCACCCGCCACGATGCGCCGCGCTACATTTCGAGCAGCGGCATCGTGCCGGCGCCGGTCAAGAACCACAGCGACGACGAACTGTTCCTGCTCGAAAGCCTGGTCGGCCGCACGCCGCCGTTCTCGCCCTGGGACGGCGGCGGCTATCCATCGAGCTGACGGCACACCGCTTAGCCTGCTAGAATACGCCCAGCGGCATTCGTTCCAGTCTCCCTGCCGCCGTCTATCGACTCAGCCTTCATACCCCATCTGCCTTAGACTGGCGCCGCACGAGCGGCGGCAGGCCGATACTTTAGTTTTGGAAATCTTATGTCCTTTGCCAGCCTCGGCCTGTCCGAAGCCATTGTCCGCGCCGTCACCGAACGCGGTTACACCACCCCTACGCCGATCCAGGCCCAGGCCATCCCGGCCGTGCTCTCCGGCGGCGACCTGCTGGCCGGCGCGCAGACCGGCACCGGCAAGACCGCCGGCTTCGTCCTGCCCCTGCTGCAACGTCTGAGCACCCAGCCTCGACCCGCCGCCGCCCACGGCCGCGCGCCGATCCGCGCCTTGGTGCTCACGCCCACCCGCGAGCTGGCCGCCCAGGTCGAAGAATCGGTGCGCGAATACGGCAAGCACCTGCACCTGCATTCCATGGTCATGTTCGGCGGCGTCAACATCAACCCGCAGATGCAGAAACTGCGCGGCCAGGTCGACATCCTGGTCGCCACCCCCGGCCGCCTGCTCGACCACGTGCAGCAGAAGACCGTGGACCTCGCCCACGTCGAGATCCTGGTGCTGGACGAGGCCGACCGCATGCTGGACATGGGCTTCATCCGCGACATCAAGAAGATCCTCGCACTGCTGCCGAAGAAACGGCAGAACCTGCTGTTCTCGGCCACCTTCTCCGACGAGATCAAGGCCCTGGCCGACAGCCTGCTCGACCAGCCGGCGCTGATCGAGGTCGCCCGGCGCAACGCCACCGCCGAGACCGTGGCGCAGAAGGTCTACCCGGTCGACCGCGACAAGAAGCGGCAACTGCTGACCCACCTGATCCAGGAAAAGCAGTGGTTCCAGGTGCTGGTGTTCACCCGCACCAAGCATGGCGCCAACCGCCTGGCCGAGCAGCTGGCCAAGGACGGCATCAGCGCCATGGCCATCCACGGCAACAAGAGCCAGGCCGCGCGTACCCGGGCCCTGGCCGAGTTCAAGACCGGCAAGCTGCAAGTGCTGGTCGCCACCGACATCGCGGCGCGCGGCATCGACATCAGCGAGCTGCCGCACGTGGTCAACTACGAGCTGCCTAACGTGCCGGAGGACTATGTCCACCGCATCGGCCGCACCGGCCGCGCCGGCTGCGAGGGCGAGGCGGTGTCGCTGGTCTGCATCGACGAGCACAAGTTCCTGGCCGACATCGAGCGCCTGATCAAGCGCAAGCTGCCGCGCGAGGTGGTGCCCGGCTTCGAGCCCGACCCCAACGCCAAACCGGAACCGATCATGCTGCGCAGCCAGGACCACCAGCAGCGCGGCCGCGGCCGCAGCCAATCGGCGCCCCGCCCTGCCGGCCAGCCCGGCGGCCAGGGCAGCGGCCGGCCCGGCGGCAAGCCCGCGCTCGGCGGCAATCGCGGCGGCCCGGCAGCCGGCGCGAAACCTGCCGGCCCCAAGCCGGCGGCCATGCACCGCTCCGGCGGCCGCAACCGTTAAACAGCCGGCACGCGCGCCTGGTGCGCACCGTGCCATGGCGGCTATCGCAGAAAACAGCGGCCTTGCCTACGGGCAAGGCCGCTCTGCACTACTTATCGGATTAGCGGGGAATCAGTTCAGGTCGGCCAGATCGGCCAAGATGGGGGCCTTCAAGATCGCTTCGTTCTCCAGGTCCTGCAGGAGTTCCAGCACGATACCGGACTGCCTGGTCAATGCGCGCAGGGCCGCCGTGATTTCTTCCCGGCTACCGCCGTTTTGCGCGATAGCGAGCAAGGTCTTGCCCAAATCGTGTAGCACGCGGTGCGGCTCCTCAAGCTGATCGAAGGCCGCGATCCCTTTGAATTCCTGGCCGACGCCGTAATACCACTCGCCCAATTTGCAATGATGATGGTCCATCTGCGCCAAGACCTCGCGGACGCCGACCGTGCGATTCTTGCCGAAACTGAGCGCCATGACTTGGCCGATCAGGGCCTTGCGCCATTGAATGTGATCGAGTTGCGCCATGTGGATCAGGCCGATCGGCATGGCCGACCAGCGCTGGTCGCGGCGGATGAACGCCAGCAGATCCTGCAAGGGCATGGGCCTGCCGAGCCAGAAACCCTGCGCTTGAGTACAACCCGAGTGGAGCAAGAATTCGTAGGTTGTGGCCGCCTCGATCCCCTCCGCGACGATGCTAATGCCCAATTGATGCGCCATGCGGATACTGGCCTGGACGATGGTGGTGCTCTTTTCCGAGTCGGCCATACGCCGAATCAGGCCTTGGTCGATCTTCACGACCGAGAACGGCCAACGGCTCAGGGTATCGATCGAGGAATAACCGATGCCGTAATCGTCCATCGCCAGCTTGACGCCGAGCCTGACCAGCTCGTGCACATTGTCGTGCACCAAGGTATCGGTGCTGCTGATGAGCGAATCCTCGGTGATCTCGACCTGCAGACATGCCGCATCGATCTTGCTGCTCTGGATGGCCTCACGGATCAGGCCCACCATCTCGGTCGACGCGATATCCTGCGCCGACAGGTTGAAGGAAACGGTGATCTCATCGCTGAGATCGTTGATGATGACCATGTCCTCGATCAACCTAGGGAACATGGCACGGCTGATCGTCGTGATGAAGCCCATGGCCTCGGCAAACGGGATGAAGTCCTTCGGCAAGACCATGCTGCCATCCGGCTTCATCCACCGAATCAGCGCCTCGACACCGCTGACCCTACCGTTGATGAGCGACACCTTGGGCTGATAGAAATACACCAGCTCGCCACCGGCCAATCCTCGTTCCAACTCGGCTAAGGTGATGAGGCGCGTATCCATGCCTAGCCGGCCAGCGCCAGTCGCTTGCAGCCACAGCAAACGGCATGGTGCGCCATGACCGACGCTTGCGACAGCGCACACGCAATTTCGAACATCTTCATCCCCTGCAAATTTAATACATTGTTATCTTTTTTAATCCCTCCCGGCAATAGCCAATTCTGCATATCCGGCCCTGCCACCCGGCCGATCCAGCGCCGTGGCCTCACGGCCACAGCCGGCCTATCCGCGCGCAATCGACGGTGCAGGCCTATTGCATCGGCCCGCCATCGGCCTATACTTGCGTATCTCATTGAAAGAGAACGGGAAATGCAAGCGAACAACCTGATCAAATACGGTTACCGCATTCGCACCCGTAGCGGGGTCACGGTGGACAACCTCGTCATTCAGGGCCGCGACGAATCCGAGGCACAGCAAAAACTCATGCGCATGTACCCCGGCTGCACGGTGATCGAAACGCGCCACATCCGCCCCGCGGTGAACACCAATATCTGCTCCAGCTTCGAGGATGTCGTCGATGTCCTCGCCGCCGACCACTAAAAAACGCCACGCTCGATCAACTCGCTGCACAAAGCCATATAGTCCTGCGCACCGTGACTGGCATGGGCGTGATCGAACACATCGCGGTTATAGGCCGGGCTCTCGGCAATCGACACGTTCTCGGCGATCACCGTCTCGCACACCTCGTCGCCGAAACGTTCCATCATCCGGGTCAGAATCTCACCGCTCATCTTGCGCCGCCGGTCATAGCGAGTCAGCACGTAGCAGCGCTGCACGCGGCGCTTGAGCACCGGCTCGAGCAGATCCAAGGTGCGCTCCATCTCGGCCGCTGCCTGCAGGGAAAGAAAATCGGTCGATACCGGAATCAATAGGCAATCCGCCGCAAACACCGCGTTCAAGGACAACACGCCGACATAAGGGCAACAATCGATCAGCGTCGGCCGCGCCCCCTCCTCTTTCTCCAGGGCGTCCAAACCCTGGCGCAGGCGATTGAGCACCGCCGGCCCTTTGCCGAAGATCGAATCGACCTTCATCATCTGCTGGTGCGACGGGATCAGATGACCGACCGCCTCCCATACCAGCCTCAACTGCCGCAAGCTCTTGCCATCCTGATAAAACGCAAAAAGACTATTGCCGACCTCGGTCCGGGTCGTGCTGTAGATATGGCTCAGATGCCCCTGCGGATCGAGGTCGATCAACAGCGGGTCGCGCTCACGCCGACGCAGGGCCGCCGCCAGATTCAGCGTCGTCGTGGTCTTGCCCACCCCACCCTTCTGATTGAAGATCGCCAGTCGCCCCACCGTCACTCCTCATCCGTACCGGCACCGTGCCGGGACATGTTCTGTGCGGCTTATCCTTGCTGTTCTGCTGCGCGCCCAGGGCTGGGCATAAGATACCCGCGTTTCGCGGAGCTGTGTCAAGCCATACAGTCGGCCCGCATTGCGAAACGATCTGCCGTTATCCGCAGCCGGGAAACTCGCCCCGTCGATATTGAAGAAACATCAACTCACAATGAACCGTCACTTCTCGACTGCCCCCGCTGCCAGAAAACCCCTGACACCATCCCCCATTCGGCGCAGTGCTGCGCGACTGCGCCTACTTTTGCACCGCCTTCGCCGCCAGCGCATTCAACACCTTCGCTGCGGCCAACATGCCGAACACCGAGGTCACGCAGGCGGACGAACCGAAACCGGCGCAGTTGAGACCGTGGATGTGGGCGTCCTCCGGTTTTTCATAGCAAACGCCGCCCTCGGCGCTGGGATAGATCAAGGGTTCGGTGGAATAGACGCAATCGACGCCGAATTTCTTCTTCGGCTCGCGCGGGAAGTTGTGTTCCTTGCGCAGCTTGCTGCGCACCTTGGACAGCAGCGGGTCTTGGCTGGTGCGGGCGAGGTCGTCGAGCTGGATGCGGCTCGGGTCGACCTGGCCGCCGGCGCCGCCGATGCAGACCAGCTTGAGCTTGCGCCGCTTGCAATGGGCGATGAGGGCGACCTTGGCACGGGCACTGTCGATAGCGTCGACCACATAGTCGTACTTGTCGTGCAGCAGGGTTTCCAGGTTGTCCCCGGCCAGGAATTCCTCGACCAGGTTCACCTTGCAGCGCGGGTTGATCGCGGCGATGCGCTCGCGCATGGCCAGCGCCTTGGCCTTGCCCAACTCAGTAGTCAACGCGTGGACCTGGCGGTTGATGTTGGATTCGGCGATGTGGTCGGGGTCGATCAGGGTCAATTCGCCGATGGCGGTGCGGGCCAGGGCCTCGGCCACCCAGGAGCCGACGCCGCCGATGCCGATGACGCAGACGTGGGCCTGCTGGAAGCGTTCGAAGGCGGCCGGGCCATAGAGCCGGCGCACGCCGCCGAAGCGGCGCTCGAAGTCGAGGGCGTGTTCGGCCTCGAACAGATCGCTCACTGGCCGGCGTCTTCCTTGGCCTGGGCCTCGTGGTCGAGTTCGGCCTTGACGACGGTGAGGGCGTCGAGCAGGGTCTCTTCGCTCAAGCCGTTGAGATGTTCTGCCAGCATCTCGGCGGCGTCGATGGTGTCTTGGTCGTCGGGCAGCGAGTCGCTGTCCAGGTTGGCCACCAGCACGGCGGCGGCGCCGACCACTTGCAGCAGGCGCTGGCGCTCGGTCATGAGCAGTTCGATCTCTTCTCTCAGGAGGGTGACTTCCTGGTCGTTCATGGCGCCGTGCGGCATGGTGTTTCCTTCCGTTCATTGCAAGTGAGCGGGATAATAGGCGCACTCCCCATCGCCCGCAAACTAAACCGCTCACCATGCCGCTCTCACCCTATGTCTTCGATGCCAACCGCGCCAATTTCAACGAGCTGGTGCTGGGCAACTCGCGCAAGGGCTTGGTGCTGGTGCATTTCTGGACGCCCAAGGCCGGCCCCTGCCTGATGCTGATGCCGCGCCTGGTGCAATTGGCGAGCGACTATGGCGGCCGCTTTCTTTTGGTGATGGCCAATACCGACGAGATCGGCAACCTCGCCCGCGAGCATGGCGTGACCAGCGTGCCGACGGTGAAGTTCTTCCTGAACGACGAAGTGGTGCACACCGTCCACGGTGCCGAACCGGACAGCACCTTCCGCGCGGCGCTGGCCCGCTTCGTCGCCCTGGCCAGCGACCCGGTCCGGCAGCAGGCGCTCAAGGCCCATCAGGAAGGCCGCACCGAGGACGCCATCGCCCTGCTCGCCCGCGCCGCGGTGGATCACCCGGACGATCTGTCGATCAGCGCCGATCTGGCCAAGCTGCTGTTGCTCTCGGGTCAGCCAGCCCAGGCCTTGGGCCTGCTTACAGCCTTGCCTGCGGAAGCCCGCCGTGATGGCCGCATCGCCCCGCTGCTGGGCCACCTGGAACTGATCGCTGCCGCCGAGCAGGCACCTGAGCTCCTCGTTGCCGGCACGCCAGAAGTCCGCCTGTGCCTGGCCGCCCGCGCATTGTTGGCAGATCGTATGGAAGAATCCATGGAGGGGCTGCTGCAACTCGCTCTCGCAGCGCCCGACTTCCGCGACGACATCGGCCGCCGCGCGCTGATCACCCTGTTCAACCTGCTCGGCGCGGAGCACGAACTGACCCGGCGCTACCGCGCCAAGCTCGCCGGCCGTTGAGCACCCTGGCCTGGATACCCGACTTCGACGCTCTGCCCTTGTGCGGCAGCGTGGCGCATTGGGCCGGGCAGTTCCGCAACGAGCATGACTGGCCGCGCACGGCGCAACTCAACGCCCTGGCCCAGGCGCAAGACCTGCGCAACGGCGCCGACCGACCCGTGCGCTTTGTCGAGCAGACCGCCGCCTGCGGCCAACTCGATTACGAGCAGCAGATTCTCGACAGCGGCCAGGTGCCCACCCGCGCGGCCAGTGCCCACGACTTCTTCAATGCCCTGATCTGGCTGACCCTGCCGCAAACCAAGGCCACGCTCAATGCCGTGCAGTGCCGCGAATTGGCCAATGCGCCCAAGGGCCAGCGCAGCCCGGCCTCGAACGCCGCCACCTTGTTCGACGAGAGCGGCCTGGTGCTGGTGGCACGCGATGCCGAACTGGCCGAGCTGCTGCGGGCCAAACAATGGCAGGCGGCATTCTGGGAACGGCGCGCACGCTGGCATGACGCGCGCCTCTATGTAATCGGCCACGCTGTGTTAGAGAAGGCATTGGCCCCCTATCCCGGCATAACCGGCAAGTGCCTGTTCCTGCAAGTGGATGCGCTACCCGAGCCTGGGCCGCCGCCGGCGACGCTGGATACCGCCATCGCCCGAGCCTGGCTGGACGGCGCGGTGCAAAAGCCGGCCGACCTGTTCGTGATGCCGGTGCTGGGCGTGCCGGGTTTCGACCCGGCCAATGGGGATGCACGCTACTACGACAACACCGAGGTGTTCCGGCCGCCACGCAGTGCAGCCGGCACCGAGTAGCCGGCCGCCACCGTTCTGTTATTTGCGCGCCTTGATCTCGTTGATCAATTCGATCTGGACCTCCTGGATATCCACCAGACGTTCCCATTGATGCGACAGCAGATGGTCCAGCTTCTGATGCAGATGCCGTATCTCCAGCTCGGCCTTGAGGTTGACCTGATAGTCGCGCACCGCCCGCAGCCGATCGCGCGCCTCCTGGCGATTCTGGCTCATCATGATCACCGGCGCTTGGATCGCAGCCAAACAAGATAAGTAGAGATTCAACAGGATGTAGGGATACGGGTCGAAGGGCCGTGCCGTCAGCACATAGGAGTTGAGCAACATCCAGCAAAGCACCACCAGGCCGAACAGGATCAGGAAGGTCCAGCTACCGCCGAATTCGGCGATGCGATCGGCCAGCCGTTGCCCGAAGGTGAGCCCCGCACCGAATTCCTCATCGGCATTGACCGAGAGGGTTTCCTGTTTTTGCAGGCTTTCCAGTACTTCCTGCTCGAGCTGAGTCAGTTCGCCCTTCTCGGCCTTGAGCACTTCCTCGACATAGCGATGCTGATACTTTTGCAGATCGTCGACGCAGATCCAGCCCTCCTCGTCCCATTTCCCGGTCTCGCGCTGAATCAGGTCGGCCAAGACGTGCCGCACGATCGCCGCGGAGCGCAATACCCCTGGGTGCTCGGTGCCGCACACCTGACAGCGCCTCTTGGCTCGACTGCTTACATGGTTCATGGCATCCGTCCTCGCTTCACAGACGACAAGTTCATGAGGAATGCTTGGTAAGACGCACCATCATAGCCACATATCGGCTGGATGTTCCCTTTCCATTATGTAAGGTGCCGAAAATCAGAACCCCGCTCAGGAACGCATAACCGAGGCCTTGCTTTGCACCAGTCGGCCGTCTCGATAATCGCGCATGGCTTGCTCGATCTCTTGCCGACTGCTCATCACGAAGGGGCCGTATTGCACGATAGGCTCACCGAGTGGACGACCGGCGACCAGGATGAAACGCGCGCCCTCTGCATCGGCGGTCAACTCGACCGCATCGCCCGCGCCGAGCACGGCCAGGCTGTGCCGGGGCAAGACGGTGCCGGCCACGCTGGCACTGCCTTCGAAGACATAGACGAAGGCGGTCGCCGCCGGATCGAGCGCGTGGTCGAAGCCGATGCCGGCAGCGAGCCGCACGTCGAGGTATTGCACCCGGGTATGCGGGTCTGCAATCGGCCCGGTCTGGCCACCATATTCGCCGGCCAACAGCCGCACCTGCATGCCGTTGCCGGCGACCTCAGGGATCGCCTCGGGCGAAAACTCCTGATAACCGGGCTCGCTCATCTTCTCGGCGGCGGGCAGGTTGACCCACAACTGAAAGCCGCGCATCAGGCCGTTGCTCTGCTGCGGCATCTCGGAATGGATGACGCCGCTGGCCGCCTTCATCCATTGCGCTCCACCGGCCCGCAGGTCGCCGCGGTTGCCCATGCTGTCCTGATGCAGCATGTGGCCGTCGAGCATATAGGTGACGGTGACGAAGCCGCGATGCGGGTGATCGGGAAAACCGGCGATGTAGTCGGTGGGGTCGTCGCTGCTGAAATGGTCCAACATCAAAAAGGGGTCGAGGTTCTTCAGTGCCGGCGTGCCGATGGTGCGATGCACGGTGACACCGGCGCCCTCGGACACCGCCAAGGCCGGGATCGGTCGCTGTACGCTGCGTGTTGTCATGGCGGAAATCTCCGTGGATGTTGTCGGTTTCAGGCCGCCGCGCGGACCGCGGCATTACCCGGACGCAGTGCATAGGCTCCCGCCCCGAGCAGGGCTTGAACGACCATCAGCATCGCCAGCAAAACCGGATATTCCCAACCGCCATGGGGGTTGCTGAATACCCAGCCGTTGGCCCAGTGTACGCTGGCTGCGCCGAGCATGACCGGCACCAAGGACAGTGCGACCCAAGAGGTGGCGACGCCGCCGAGCAGCATGATGCCTCCGGCCAACTCCATGGCGACGACCACATAGGCCAGCCAACCTGGAAAACCGACCGAGGCGAAAAACTGCACCGTGCCCGGCATCGTAAAAACCAACACTTTGAGCAAACCGTGGGCGATGAGCATGCTGCCCAGGCTCAGGCGCAGGACCAGGGCGGCGTATGCCACTTCGTTCGTTCGATACATGACGGTCACTCCTTCCGATAGCTCAAGCGTTGTTGTGGCGGCCATCGCAGAACGGCTTGTTGGCCGAGCGGGCGCAGGTGCACAGCCAGGCCGTCTTGCTCTCCTCGGCCGTGTAGACGCGCGGCGTGATGTCGGTACCGGCGTGCGAGCCGTCGCAGAAGGGCTTGTTGCCGCTGCGGCCGCAGGCGCAGAGGTAATACGGTTTGCCGGCTTCGAGCTGCACTTCGACCGGACCGGTGGCGGGTTGGGAATTGGATTGGCTCATGCGGCTTGTCCTCCAAAAAGGTTTAGGGCTGCGATCGATACGCTCGATTCGAGCGCATGCGGCACATTATTTTTGTTGTACGAAAAAGAATAAATATCGATAATTTGAAATTATTGTTCTCATAATAAGAACACAATGGACCGCTTCGCCGACCTGCAAACCTTCGTAGCCGTGGTCGAGGCCGGCGGCATCAGCGCCGCCGCCGATCGGCTGAACATCGCCAAATCCGCGGTCAGCCGCCGGTTGACCGAACTGGAGGCGCATCTGGGCGTGCAGCTCTTCCAGCGCAGCACCCGCCGGCTCAATCTAACCGACAGCGGCCAGGGCTTCTACGAGCGCTGCCTGCGCATCCTGGCCGATCTGGAAGAGGCGGAATCCGCCGTGTCGCAAGCGCACACCACCTTGCGCGGCAAGCTGCGTGTGGCGCTGCCATTGTCTTTCGGGCTCAGATCGG
>JAJZTV010000102.1:0-5554 GCA_021847385.1 Pseudomonadota bacterium
TCGTTCTTCTTCAGCCGGGAGACTTTGATCCCGACCGACCTGCCGGGCATGGCCTTGTGGCGCGAGCGCCTGTTCGCCTGGATGTCGCGCAATGCGCAAAGTGCGATGAGCTTCTTCAATATCCCGCCCAACCGCGTCATCGAGCTCGGCACTCAGATCGAGCTATGAAGCGCCAGACAAAATAAAAGACCCGGCCAAGGCCGGGCCTGCACACCTAAAACCAATCAGACCTTGATATAGGTCCAACCGGATTTCAGATTGTCCACCACCTCGTCGAGTACAGCCGGCACGACTTGGACATCGGGCAGCAATGCCGCGTCCTGATGCCGCTCTTGCAAGCGGCGTATCGTCTGGCCGCAACCGATCAAGGTCAAATTCGGATACTTCACCTGCAGCGCATGCAGGCGAGCCGCGAAGGGCGAGGTCGAGGTGCGGAACAGATCCAGGCCTAAACTATTGGCCGCCAGGTGCAATTGGATCGGCCTGCCTTCAAGCTTGGCCTCGGCCAACAAGGCCTCGGTGCGATCCAGTGCGCGTTCGAAACGCGCCGACGAGGCGGTATCGACATGCAAGACGACACGATCGGAGTCGGCAATGACATCCTTCAAGGAAGCCACCCGGAAATAGGAATTGTCAGCCTCGGTCAGGCCTCGCCCCAGCCAGCCGGCCACCAGTCCGGCCACGATTAAGCAACAAGCCGCCAAGGCTTGGCGGGTATAGGGCCAGCGCCGGCCATGCCGCGCATCGGGTACCGCAACCTCGGCATGGCGATAGCTGGACTTCACCATTTCCTTGAGCATGTGTAGTTCGCAAACCTGTTTCTTCAACAACTCGTCGCCGCTGATCAGCCCGATCGTGTGCGCACGCTCGGTTTGCGACAACTCGCCATCGACGAAGGCATTCAAATACTCATCGGAAAAATGCTGCTCGGGTTTCATTTCACCCTCCTCAGTCGAGCGGACTCGCTGGCCGCCGACATATCAAATTCGATCAAGTCTTTCTTCAAGGACTGACGCGCCCGGCATAGACGACTCATCACCGTACCGATCGGGATATTGAGAATGCCGCTCACCTCGGCATAGGAAAATTCTTCCAGATCGACCAGGGTCAGCACCTCGCGCTGCCCGAGTGGCAAGCGGGCCACTGCGCTGCGAACGCGATCCACGATCTGGCCACGCTCGCCGGACTGTTCCGGGCCAACCCCGGTGTCATAAAGCGATTCTTCGATATCCTCGATATCGTCATGGGGCCGCTGACGGCGCAGGTGATCGCGCCAACAATTGGTCAAGATCGCAAACAACCAGGGCTCGGTCTGCTCGGACTCGCGCAGTTGATCGCATTTCTCGACGGCTCGGGCCAAGGTCTCTTGCACCAAATCCTCGGCCAAGGCCCGATCGTGGCACCAGGAATAGGCCACGCGCAGCAATTTGGCATGCTGCTGTTTTAAGCGCGCACAACATTCACGCGAGCTCGAAAAAAGCGAAATGATGGCCATTGAATCCCCAAAAGCTTTTCATCGCCGCTAAACGGCGGTGCTCTTCATATGGATAGACGAGCCAGGTCGCCGATTTATTCCATATTTTACTAGCGGTCATTTTAGTGGAATAAATCCGCCAGCTACCGCGTCTTAATAAGCAGGCATGGCCGTATTTGGCATGGCCATGCCATACATCCTTATAAATTTACTGGAGACTTCACCCATGAAATCAAGCATCCTACTGGGCACCGCCGCCGCCCTACTGCTCGCGGTCACCCCCGCCTTCGCCGGCGACGGCAATGCCGACGCCCCGGAAAACGTCGTCTACCACGTTAACGACGCGGCCAATGCCAACGCCGCCATGCAAAACATCAAGAATCATTTGAATGCCAGCCCCAAGGCCCATATCGTGGTGGTAACCCACGGTAAAGGCATCGATTTCCTGCTGGAAGGCGCCCAAGACGCCCAAGGCAATCCCTATGAGCCGAAGGTCCAGGCGCTGAAGGAGCAGGGCGTCGAATTCGATGTCTGCAACAACACCTTGAAGGGCCGCAAGATCGATCCTAAATCCGTGGTGCCTGAAGCCAAGATCGTGCCGTCTGGCGTAGCGGAACTGGCTAAGTTGCAAGCCAAGGCCGGCTACGTCTACGTCAAACCTTAAGTACCGCCACTTTCGCCCCGATTCCGGGGCATACCACTTTCCGCACAGACCCCTTTAGGCATCTCCTCCAGGGTGGGGTCTGTGCCTTTTTACCCCTTCCGCTTTTCCCGCTAGCCCGCCAATCCCCCATCCCACACGGGGTTGGGCGAGACCACGATAACCGGTAACATGGCGGCTCGACCGACGAAAGCCATCATGCGCATTGGCATCCCGAAAGAAATCAAAGATCAGGAATATCGCGTCGCCGCTCCCCCAGCGGCCATCGCCGCATTGGCTGAAGCCGGCCATCGGGTCATGGTGGAAAGCGGCGCAGGCCAAGCCATCGGTTACGACGATACCGCCTACCGTACAGCCGGCGCGGCAATCGCCGACGATGCCGCCACCCTTTACCGCGAGAGCGAACTCATCTACAAGGTCAAGGAACCACTGGCCGCCGAACTGCCGCTGCTGCGCCAGGACCACATCCTGTTCTGCTACCTGCACCTCGCCGCCGCACCGGAACTGACGCAAGCCCTGCTGAAATGCGGGCTGACCGCCATCGCCTATGAAACCGTGAGTGGCGAACACGGCGGTACCCCCTTGCTGGCACCGATGTCGCAAATTGCCGGCCGGCTGGCGATCCAAATGGGCATGCAGGCCCTGGAAATGAAAAACGGCGGCCGCGGCGTGCTGCTCTCCGGGGTGCCGGGCGTAGCGCCGGGACGCGTCGTCATCCTCGGCGGCGGCAACGTCGGCGGCAATGCCGCACGCATCGCAGTCGGCATCGGTGCCGAGGTAACCCTGCTCGACCACAGCTCGGAAACACTCAAGCGCTACGATGAACTTTACCAAGGGCGACTTAAAACCCTGTTCGCGACGCCGGCCAACATCGAGGCCAGCGTAAACCAGGCCGATTTGGTGATCGGCGCCGCCTACGTGGTCGGCCGCCATGCCCCGCGGCTGCTGAATCGCGCCCTGCTGCGCCGCATGGCCAAGGGCAGCGCGCTCGTGGACGTGTCGATCGACCAGGGAGGCACGGCTGAGACCTCGCGTCCGACCAGCCACACCGAGCCGTTCTATATCGAAGAAGGTGTCGTGCACTACTGTGTCCCCAATATGCCCGGTGCCGTGGCCCGCACCGCCACCTTGGCACTGTCCGAAGCCACACTGCCCTATTTACTAAGCCTGGCCGGCCATGGTCCGCGCGCCGCCTTCGAGCGGGAAGCCGGTTTCGCCAATGGCCTCAACCTCGCCCACGGCCAGATCGCCCACGCCGGCCTGGCCGACGACCTGGGGCTAGCCCATGCCGATTGGCGCCAGTTGATCCGATAACGAAGCATTTTCCCGAAGGAGCTCTTGATGGACAAACCCGTCGTTGCCTCGAAAACCCCGCTCGGCCTCGAACTCGAGCCCGGCGAATACTGGTGGTGCACCTGTGGCCGTTCGAAAAACCAGCCCTTCTGCGATGGCGCCCACGAAGGCACCAGCTTCCAGCCGCAGATGTTTAAGGTGGAGAAAAAGGACACCTACTGGTTGTGCACCTGCAAGCACACGGCCAATGGCCCCTTCTGCGACGGTGCCCACGAACTGCTCGATTAATCGAGACTTTTGAATCGGCCAGGCCATGCTCTACACTGCCCTGGCCGATCTCGCCCTACTCCTTCACTTCGGCTTCATCCTGTTCGTCGGTGCCGGCGGCCTACTGATCGCGCGCTGGCCGCGCCTGGCTTGGCTGCATTTACCCGCCGCCGCCTGGGGCGTGGCAGTCGAGATCGGCGACATCGTCTGCCCACTCACACCGTTGGAGAATCATTTCCGGCAACTGGCCGGTAAGGCCGGCTATACCGGCGACTTTATCGGCCACTATCTGCTTGCCGTCATCTACCCGTCGGGGTTGACCCGCCCCGGGCAAATCGGCCTGGGTCTACTCGCTATCGCAATCAATCTGGTGGTTTATACCTGGCTGGTCCGGCGACTATGGCGCAAATCCCACCTACCCCAATAACGCCGCTGTTTCCAGGGTTGTCACCCCTCGGCCGGTAACCGATAATCCGCAGATTGCGGCGGCCCTGATATGCAAGACTACTTCCTCCTTCTGATCGGCACGGTGTTCGTCAACAACATCGTGATGAGCAAGATCCTCGGACTCTGCCCCTTCATGGGGGTATCCAGGAAACTGGAGACCTCGCTGGGTCTTGGGGCCGCCACGGCCTTCGTGCTGACCTTGGCCTCCGGCGCCAGCAATATCATCGACACCTATCTGCTCGGCCCCGACCTTTCCTACCTGCGTACCCTGTCCTTCATCGTGACCATCGCGGCCATCGTCGGCTTCACCGAGATGTTCATCAAGAAGACCAGCCCGGTGCTGTTCCGGGTACTGGGCATCTATCTGCCGCTGATCACCACCAATTGTGCGGTGCTGGGCATTCCGCTGCTTACCGTGCAAGAAGGCCACAACTTCGTCGAGTCGCTGTTGTTCGGCCTGGGCGGGGCGCTAGGCTTCACCCTCGTGTTGATCCTGTTCGCGGCGATGCGCGAGCGCCTGGAGGCTGCCGATATTCCGCTGCCCTTCCGCGGCACCAGCATTGCGATGGTCACCGCCGGGCTGATGAGCTTGGCCTTCATGGGCTTCGCAGGGCTGATCAAATAATGCTGAGCGCCATCCTGGTCATGGCCCTAGGCGGCCTAGTACTCGGCGGCGTACTGGGCTGGGCCTCGATCCGCTATCGGGTCGAGGATGACCCGCTGGTGGAAAAGATCGACGCCATCCTGCCGCAGACCCAGTGTGGCCAATGCGGTTTCCCCGGCTGCAAACCGTATGCCGAGGCGATCTCCAAGGGCGAGGCCGACATCAACCGTTGCCCGCCCGGCGGCGAGGACGGCGTCAAGCGCCTGGCCGAACTGCTCGGCGTCGATCCGAAACCTTTGGGCGAAGGCCTGGAGCACAAGCCAAAAAGCGTGGCGGTGATCGACGAGAATCTATGTATCGGCTGCACCCTGTGCATCCAGGCCTGCCCGGTCGATGCCATCGTCGGCGCCGCCAAGCAGATGCACGTCATCGTGGCCGAGCAATGCACCGGCTGCGAACTGTGCCTCCCGCCCTGCCCGGTCGAATGCATCCGCATGGAAGTGATCCACGAGGACGTGACGACCTGGAAATGGCGTTATCCGGTTCACTCCCTGCATCCCGCGAGGCCGCATTGAACGCGCGTACGCTCCACCCATTCCACGGCGGCGTCCACCCCGAGGAACACAAAACCGAATCGAACGGCCGGCCGATCGCCACGATGCCGCTGCTGCCGTGCTATGTCGTACCGCTGCGTCAGCACATCGGCAACCCGGCCGCGCCTACGGTCAAGGCTGGCGACAGCGTGCTTAAGGGGCAGATGATCGGCCAGGCCGAAGGCTATGTCTCCACGGCGGTGCATGCGCCGACC
>JAJZTV010000102.1:5564-7181 GCA_021847385.1 Pseudomonadota bacterium
CGACCTGGCCGCGTACTGGCGGTCGAGCCGCGACCGGTGCCGCACCCGTCCGGCCTACCCGATCTGTGCATCGTGATCGAGTCCGACGGCGAGGATCGCGCTACCGAATTCCAGCCGCTCGACTGGCGCAATCTCGATCCCAGCGCGCTGCGCAACCGCATTCGCGACCTGGGCTTGGCCGGCCTAGGCGGTGCGGTGTTCCCGACCTACATCAAACTCAACCCCGGTGCCACGCGGAAGGTGCCCACCCTGATCTTGAACGGCGCCGAGTGCGAACCGTGGATTACCTGTGACGATCGTCTGATGCGCGAGCGGGCCGAGGGCATCCTACGCGGTGCTGTCGCGATGCAAGCCATATTGCATGCCGACGCGATTATCGTCGGCATCGAAGACAACAAACCCGAGGCCGCCGCCGCACTGCAGGCGGCGGCCAAACAACTCGGCTTGCCGGTCGAGGTAACGATCGTGCCCACGCTCTACCCCAGCGGCGGCGGCAAGCAACTCGCCTACTTGCTGACCGGCAAGGAGATGCCAGCCGGCGGCCGCTCGACCGACGCCGGGGTGCAGGTGTTCAACGTCGCCACGGCCTATAGCCTGCATCGCGCGATTGATCTGGGCGAGCCGATGCTCTCGCGCGTGGTCACCGTGACCGGCCATGTCAGCGAGCCGCAAAACTTCGAGGTCCGCATCGGCACACCGATCGAAGACCTGATCCGCCAGGCCGGTGGCGAGCTGGCTGGGGCCACGGGCAAGCTGATCGGTGGCCCGATGATGGGTTTCGAACTACGGGACGACACGGCTCCGCTGACCAAGGCGGTCAACTGTGTAATCGTCAAGAATCGCAAGCTGTTTCCTGCCGCGCCGCCGGCGCTGGCCTGCATCCGCTGTGGCGAATGCGCTCGTGCCTGCCCGGCCTTGCTGCAGCCGTTCGAGATGTACTGGTATGCCAAGGCGAAAGATTTCGGCAAGGCTCAGAGCTACCGATTGTTCGATTGCATCGAATGCGGTTGCTGCAGCTATGTCTGCCCGAGCCACATCCCCTTGGTCGATTTCTTCCGTTTCGCCAAGGGCGAGATCTGGGCGCGCGAGCGGGAGAAAGAGGCGTCGGAACAAGCACGCCAGCGGCATGAATTCCACCAGTTCCGGTTGGAACGCGAGAAGCAGGAAAAGGCCGACAAGCTGGCAGCCAAGGCGGTCGACCGCTTGAAGACGGTCGAGACCGGCAGCAGCGACCCCGAGGCCGAGCGCAAGAAGGCTATCTTGCAAGCGGCGATCGAACGGGCGCAAAAAGCCAAAGAAGGCATCACGCCGAAAAACGTCGACGGTCTCACGCCCCAAATCCAGCAAGAGATCGCCGACATCGAAGCACGGCGCGCCCAACTGCGCGAAACCGCGCACGCTAAAGACGAGGACAGCGCATGACCGGCTCACCGTATAAGCTGCACGCCCGCCATTCCACGCCACAGATCATGCGCCAGCTCATGCTGGCCCTGCTGCCCGCCATTGCCGCGCACGTCTGGCTATTCGGCCCCGGCATCCTGGTCGGTCTGCTGCTGTGCAGCCTGTTCGCCATCGGTTTCGAGACCCTGGCGCTGTTGATGCGGGGGCAACCGCTCG
>JAJZTV010000103.1 GCA_021847385.1 Pseudomonadota bacterium
CCGCTTGAACATGACCCAGTTGGCGCTCAGCCTGTCCGAATACGTGAACGGCGTGGCCAAGCGCCATGCCGAGACCTCGCGCCGCTTGTTTCCCGGCTATGCGGTGCATGCCGTGACCAACGGCGTGCATTCGTCGACCTGGACCCATTTGCACTTCGGCGCGCTGTACGACCTGAACATCCCAGGCTGGTGCCACGAACCGGAATTGCTCTCCCGGGCCGACCGCATCGACGACGCCAATATCTGGCAGGCCCATGTCCAATGCAAACAGGATTTGATCGATCTGGTGCAGCAACTCACCGGCGTGGCCCTCGATCCCGACCAACCCATCCTCGGCTTCGCCCGCCGGATGACCGCCTACAAGCGGCCCGAGATGTTGTTCGCCGACATCGCCCGGCTCAAGGCCATCGCCGGCAAGCGGCCGTTCCAACTGGTCATGGCCGGCAAGGCCCATCCCAACGACACCGAGGGCAAGCGGCTGATCGAGGCCTTGCATAGCCATATGCGCGAATTGGCCGGCACCATCCCGATGGCGTTCCTGCCCAACTACGACATGGATTTGGCCCTGAGCCTGGTCGCCGGCTCGGACGTCTGGCTGAACACGCCGTTGCGGCCCTACGAGGCCTCGGGCACCAGCGGCATGAAGGCCGCCTTCAACGGCGTGCCGCAGCTGTCGGTGCTGGACGGCTGGTGGCTGGAAGGCTGCATCGAGGGCGTGACCGGTTGGGCCGTCGGCGACGACAGTGCGGCCGCCAACGGCCACGATGCCGCTTCGCTCTACGATAAGCTGGAACAGGTGGTGCTGCCGCTGTGGTATGACAATCGCGCCGGCTGGATCGCCGTGATGAAGGGCGCCATCAGCAAGAATGCCGCCTATTTCAACAGCCAGCGCATGATGCGGCGCTACGCCACCGAGGCTTATCTGCGCTAGTGCTCGCGAGCGATTCGCTTGAAGCCGCGCGGTCCGCACGGCATCATTGCGCGATCATGCAAATCGCTCTTGCCCAATTCAACCCCATCGTCGGCGACCTCGAAGGCAATGCCGCCCGCATCGCCGAGCTGGCCGACCAGGCCGCCGTGGCCGGCGCCGCCGTGCTGCTGACCCCGGAACTCGCGCTGTGCGGCTATCCGCCGGAAGACCTGGCGCTGCGCGACGATTTCTACCAGGAGAGCGCCCGCGTGCTGGCCGACTTGAGCCAGCACCTGCCGCAAGGCCTGACCGTCGTGGTCGGCCACCCGCTGATGGAGGCCGGCCGCCGCTACAACGCCGCCAGCGTGCTGCGCGACGGCCGGACCGTCGCCGTCTACCGCAAGCAGCAACTGCCCAACTATTCGGTGTTCGACGAGGTGCGCACCTTCAGCCCCGGCGGCGCGGCCTGCGTGTTCGAGGCCGGCGGCGTCAAGTTCGGCCTCAACATCTGCGAAGACCTGTGGTTCCCCGGGCCCACGGCCCAGGCCAAGGCGGCCGGCGCCCAAGCGATGCTGGTGCTCAACGCCTCGCCCTTCCATATCGGCAAACAGGCCGAGCGCCATGCCGTGGCCCGCGCGCGCGTCGCCGAGAACGGCCTGCCGCTGATCTACCTCAACATGGTCGGCGGCCAGGACGAACTGATCTTCGACGGCGGCTCCTTCGCCGTCGATGCCCAGGGCCGGCTCGCCGCGCAGTGCCCGGCCTTCGAGGAAGGCCTGCATTCGGTCGAGCTGAACGACGGTGTGCCCCAGGGCGAGCGCCACGACTGGCCGGGCGTCGAGGCCGGCGTCTACCGGGCCCTGGTGCTCGGCGTGCGCGACTACATCGGCAAGAACGGCTTCGCCGGCGCGCTGGTCGGCCTGTCCGGCGGCATCGATTCCGCCCTCACCGTGGCCATCGCCGCCGACGCGTTGGGGCCGGAGCGGGTGCACGCGGTGATGATGCCGTCGCGCTACACCGCCGACATCAGCCTGCAGGACGCCGAAGAGCTGGCCAGGAACCTCGGCGTGCACTACAGCGTGCAGCCGATCAAGCCGATGTTCGACGCCTTCCTCGCCGAGCTGGCCGGCGAGTTCGCCGGTCGCGCGGCCGACACCACCGAAGAGAACATCCAGGCCCGCATCCGCGGCGTGCTGCTGATGGCGCTGTCCAACAAGTTCGGCAAACTGGTGCTGACCACCGGCAACAAGAGCGAAATGGCCACCGGCTACGCCACGCTCTACGGCGACATGGCCGGCGGCTACGCGGTGCTGAAGGACATTTCGAAAACCCTGGTCTGGGCGCTGTCGCGCTACCGCAATACGCTGTCGCCGGCGATCCCCGAGCGCATCATCACCCGGCCGCCCTCGGCCGAGTTGCGGCCCGACCAGGTCGACCAGGACAGCCTGCCGCCCTACGACATCCTCGACGCGATCATGGAACGCTATGTCGAGCTCGACCGCTCGCCGGCCGAGATCGTGGCCGAGGGCTTCGACGAGGCCACCGTGCGCCAGGTCGTGCGCCTGATCGACTTCTCGGAATACAAGCGGCGCCAGGCCCCGCCCGGCATCCGCGTGACCCGGCGTGGCTTCGGCCGCGATCGGCGGTATCCTATTACCAACAAATACCGTGCACCGTTCAAGTGAGGAAGGCTGTCTCTCACCCTCGCTCCCTCTCCCATAGGGAGAGGGAAGTCAAAGCCCTTCTCCCACCGGGAGAAGGGTTGGGATGAGGGAAGGTTTGTCTGGTTGTTCGCCTAGCCCCGCCACGACAGCCCGCTTGAACATTGAATGAAAAATCTGCGTTAATCTGCGAAATCTGCGGATAAAAATCGAACCCTAGGAGCCAGCATGAAGAAGATCGAAGCCATCATCAAGCCGTTCAAACTCGACGAAGTGCGCGAGGCCCTGTCCGAGATGGGCGTCACCGGCCTGACCGTGACCGAGGTCAAGGGCTTCGGCCGGCAGAAGGGCCATACCGAGTTGTATCGCGGCGCCGAATACGTGGTCGACTTCCTGCCCAAGGTGAAGATCGAACTGGTGGTGGCCGACGGCCTGGTCGACGGCGCCATCGAGGCCATCGTCAAATCCGCCCGCACCGGCAAGATCGGCGACGGCAAGATCTTCGTCACTGGCGTCGAACAGGTGGTGCGCATCCGCACCGGCGAGACCGGCGACGCGGCGATTTGATCTATTCTGTAAATCGCAATGGATGCCGTGCTAAAACTTTTAGCAGAAAGAACCTGTTTTTGGTGGATAAACGAGGCTGGCATCGTTCTGGAAATTATTGGTGCCGCTTGGCTTGTGCTGGCTGCATTCAAGAGTAGGAATGAAATAAAAGACATCCCGGATTCTTGGGATGCCGAGTTGCCGGAAAAACTCCGAAATGCAGTAGCAAGCCAAGCGATAACAGAGCTATATGGATTTGTATTGCTGGCGCTTGGCCTTATTTGTCAAATGATAGGCACATTTGGGAACTAGAAACGGACGCAGGGCGCAATCATGATTGCGCCGAATGGCACTCAGATCGCACTAACTTTCAGTGCTTGCCCACATCCTTCGCCATGTTGCCCTGAGCATCGTTTGCCGTTCTTCTGGGTCTTAATGACGGCGGCTGGAATCTGAAAGGAGGACATTTTGATAAAAATGTTGATTGCATGCGTTGCCTTGGTTCTTGTCGGATGTGCGACACCTCTTACCTATGAGCAACAGCGAGAATTGGCGAAGCAAGACGATAACGATACGCTTTGTCTAGCTATTATTATCAAACCAGAATACAAGAAGGCTGTGGAGGATGAGCTTGCAGAGCGCAAGGCGGTTTGTGACTGGCAGAAAGTGCAATTGCTCATGCAGGCACGACAAATGCGAGCGCAGCAGGCATTAGGGACGCTTATGTTGCTTAACTCGTTGCAACCCAAGCCAACTTACACTGCGCCAACACCAATCATGCCCAACATCAATTGCTGGACCCAGTATTACCCATGGGGCGCACAGACCAATTGTCGATAAGGACATTTAGGGCGGCTTCGCGAAGCAAGCCGCCGAATGGCGGTGATAGATCATCGTTGCTTTCGGCGCAGAACTCGTAGGGCGGCTTCGCGCAGCAAGCCGCCGGCCGAATGGCGATAAAGGATTATCGTTGCTTTCGGCGCAGTGCTGCGCGACTGCGCCCTACTAAATGAGCCATGGACGATGCCGAACTATCGCCGTAATTTCTTGCCCGGCGGCTCGTTTTTCTTCACCGTGAATCTGCTGGAGCGGCGCTCGGATTTGCTGGTTCGGCACATCGACCTGCTGCGCGAGGCGGTGCGCCGAATTCGGCGGACGCATCCGTTCCACATCGACGCTTGGGCGGTGCTGCCGGATCACATGCACTGCGTATGGACCTTGCCGCCGGGCGATGCCGACTATGCGCTGCGCTGGCAATTGATCAAGTTGCTGTTCAGCCGAGAGCTGCCAAAAACGGAACGGCGCTCCGATGTCCGAATGGCAAGACGGGAACGCGGTATCTGGCAACGGCGTTATTGGGAACACACCTTGCGGGACGAGGCGGACTTTAATGCCCATGTGGATTATGTGCACATCAACCCGGTGAAACATGGGCTGGTGTCCCGCGCGGCCGATTGGCCCTGCTCGTCGTTTCATCGTTATGTCGAAGCCGGCCTGTTGCCGGTCGATTGGGCAGGTGGCGGGGAAGGTGTCGTTGGTTTGGCGGGCGAGCATGAATAGTTTGTTGCGGCTTGCGATGCTTGCGGCGGCTACACTGGTTGCGGCGGCTTGCTACGCGAAGCCACCCTACATTTCCGCTTATGGCGGCTTGCTGCGCGAAGCCGGATGCAGCACAGCGAAATCCGGGGACATTCCCTAGGGCAGCTTTGCTTAGGCCGCCCGCACTGGCAAGATGGGTGACGTAGCGACCTGGAGGTCGTTCAATACGGGATAGGGGAGGGGCGGACATGACCGCGACGGATCAAGACATCGAATTGCTCAAGGAATACGGTGCCTACGAGCGCCACTTCAACGGCATGCAGAACACCTTCCGGCAGTTCGCTTCCGGCTGGCTGGTTGCTGCCCTGGGGGCCATGGGCTATGTGTTGCTTCAAGACGGCGAGCTTGGCGTGGGCTTGGGTCGCATGGGCCTGGTCGGGCTGATCGCCGCGGCGACGGTGGTGGGCCTGATGCTGCTCTGGCTGATGGATGCCATCTATCACCGGCTGCTGCTCAGTTGCTTTGATGTGGCCAAGCAGTTGGAGCGGGACAAAGGGTTGCCGCGCCTGCGCGAGACCATGGAGCAGGCCCTGCGCGGGGGCGGCACGGTCAGCATGGCGATCCGCATCTACTATCTGGTGCCGGCCGGGCTGCTGCTGGCGGTGGCCATCGCCGCCTGGTGTTGGCGTTAGGCCCGCCGTGCAAGAACTCGGCCTAGCCCAACTCGATGCCCGCCTGCGCGGCTTGGTCGACGCCGCCGCGCAGGCCAGGCAACGGGCGTACAGCCCGTATTCCGGCGTGCGCGTGGGGGCGGCCCTGCTGGCACGCGACGGCACGGTGATCCCCGGTGCCAATCTGGAGAGCGCCTCCTACGGCCTGACCCTGTGCGCCGAACGTGCCGCGCTGGCGGCGGCCAACACCCAGGGCCAGCGCGATTTCGAGGCGGTGGCGGTGGTCGCCGACGGCACCGGCCTCGCCCCCGGCGCCATCCTGCCGCCCTGCGGCGCCTGCCGCCAGTTGCTGTACGAGGCGGCCAGCGATGCCGGGCACGACATCGTCGTGATCCTGGTTTCGGCCGACGGCCAGCGCGTCGTGCTCAGCTCGGTGTATGAACTGCTGCCGCTGGCCATGGGCCGGCACGACTTATCGTCTCCTTGGCAAGGGTAACCGGGCTGTGCGTTGTCGGGCCGTTGAGCGGCCTCGCCGGCGGGCCGCCGTATAGCCGACAGGCCCGGTCAGTAGGGCTTGCTGCCCTTGCGGATGTAGATCGCGATGTCCTGCCCTTGCGGCTTGGCATCGACGAACTCATGGCCGGACTGGCGGCAGTAGGCGCGGAAGTTGCGCGGCGAACCGGGGTCGGAGGTCAGAACGCAGATCGTATCGCCTGGGCCGAGCCGCTTTAGTTGGTGATAGATATCGATGACGGGCAAAGGGCAAACCTTGCCGCGAACGTCCAGAACATCGTGCATGACCTTCATGTCGACCTCCTCGGTTTTCTGTCGACGACCCTAAGGCGGTAGGGCCACATGCGTTCGCCTGGAAACGATTCTCCTCGTTGTTCGTGTCGGATTTGTGTCAGCCGCTTGGCATCGCAGGCCGCCGAAAATGTTTATTGCTGGCTCAGGCAGCTCAACATGGTGAGGTTCTTGCACGTCGAATAGGGTATGCACCGTTCGAGTTCGCTGGGCGACGACGAGCCCGAGAGGTCGCATTCGCGCTGGGCGATGGGGCCGCATTGCTCGGCAACGCGGTTGAGGCAGCGGCTGTTGAGCTGGTCCTTGTTTTCGCAGGCGAGCAGAAGGCAGGTGCCAAGCAGCATGATCCGCGTGAACCTCGTTTTATTGGCTGGACGCATCGATCCCTCCTTCTAGGCCCGCAACGTCGAGCCAGGCCGGTTTACTCTCGCCGCTCCAGATACCCCGTTACTTCTTCCCGGTCATGGTAGAGCTGCTTGAATCTTAGCCGATACGGCACCTTGGCCTTGCGCAGGGTGTCTTGGAGGGTGGCCTTGCAGCGCAGGAATTCCTCGTAGCGTTTTTTCATCGGCAGCTTCAGGTTGAAGATGCTGCGCCGGCACCAGCCCTCGGCCATCCATTTGGCGACCAGTTGGGCGATGCGCGCCGGCTGCTCGACCATGTCGCAGACCATCCAGTCCACCGGCTTGACCGGGCGGTAGCGGAAGCCGTCGTCCTGCACGTGGGTCACGGCGTATTCGGCCATCAGCTTCTTGTCCATGCGGCCGTTGTCGACGGCGGTGACCTTGAGGCCGCGGCTGGCGAATTGCCAGGTCCAGCCACCGGGGGCGGCGCCGAGGTCGACCACGCGCAGGCCTTGCTTCAGGTAGCGCTGCTGGTCGTCGTGGTCGAGGAAGACGTGGAAGGCCTCGGCCAGCTTCATGGTCGAGCGGCTGGGCGCCTCGTGCGGAAAGCGCAGGCGCGGGATGCCCTGCGGCCAGGGCGAGGCGTTGTCCGGCTCGCTGGTGGCGAGCCAGGCGGTCTGCTTG
>JAJZTV010000104.1 GCA_021847385.1 Pseudomonadota bacterium
GCGTTCGACACCCTCTACGCCGAGGGCCAGCGCCGCTATGTCGAGTCGTTGTCGGCCTACGCCCGGCAGTTCCTGCAATTGATGGAAAAGCCCGACGTCGACCTGATCGAGGGTTTGAGCCCCGCCATCGCCATCGAGCAGAAGACCGCCAGCCACAACCCGCGCTCGACCGTGGGCACGGTGACCGAGATCCACGACTACCTGCGCCTGCTGTTCGCCCGGGCCGGCACCCCGCGCTGCCCGGAGCACGGCATCGAGCTGGCCGCGCAGACGGTGTCGCAGATGGTCGACCAGGTGCTGACCCTGCCCGACGACACCCGGCTGATGATCCTGGCGCCGCTGATCGTCGGCCGCAAGGGCGAGCAACTGGCCTTGTTCGACGAACTGCGCGCCCAGGGCTTCGTCCGCCTGCGGGTCGACGGCGAGGTCTACGACATCGACGCCCTGCCCCGGCTGGACAAGAACAAGAAGCACACCATCGAGGCGGTGGTCGACCGCTTGAAGGTGCGCCCCGACTCTGAATCAGGCAGCGTCAAGCAGCGCCTGGCCGAATCGTTCGAGACCGCGCTGCGCCACTCCGACGGCAAGGCCCTGGCGGTGGACATGGACAGCGGCCACGAGCAGTTGTTCTCGGCCAAGTTCGCCTGCCCGGTGTGCGACTACGCCCTGCCCGAACTGGAGCCGCGGCTGTTCTCGTTCAACAACCCGATGGGCGCCTGCCCCAAGTGCGACGGCCTGGGCGCGATCACCTTCTTCGACCCCAAGCGCGTGGTCGGCTTCCCCCACCTGTCGCTCGCTTCCGGCGCGATCAAGGGCTGGGACCGGCGCAATGCCTTCTTCTTCCGCATGCTGACCGACCTGGCCATGCACTACGGCTTCGACATCGAAGCGGCGTTCGAGGAACTGCCCGAGCGAGTGCGCGAGATCGTGCTCTACGGCAGCGGCGGCGAGGTCATCCCCTTCCATTACATCGGCGAGGGCAACCGCAAGGTCACCCGCCAGCACAGCTTCGACGGCGTCATCCCCATCCTGGAGAAGCGCTACAAGGACGCCGAATCGCAACTGCTGCGCGAGGAGCTGGCCAAATACATCGCCAGTTGCCCCTGCCCCGAGTGCGAAGGCTCGCGATTGAGGATCGAGGCGCGCCACGTCACCATCGGCGGCCAGACCCTGCACGCCCTGTCGCACCTGCCGATCCGCCAGACGCTGAAGTTTTTCGACGAGCTGAAACTCAGCGGCCACCGCGCCCAGGTGGCGGACAAGATCGTGAAAGAGATCGTCGCCCGGCTGTCCTTCCTCAACAACGTCGGCCTCGATTATTTGAGTCTTGAACGCTCAGCCGACACCCTGTCCGGCGGCGAGGCCCAGCGCATCCGTCTGGCCAGCCAGATCGGTTCCGGCCTCACCGGCGTGATGTACGTGCTGGACGAGCCCTCGATCGGCCTGCACCAGCGCGACAACGACCGCCTGCTCGGCACCCTGAAACACCTGCGCGACCTGGGCAACACCGTGATCGTGGTCGAACACGACGAGGATGCCATCCGCTCGGCCGACTACGTGGTCGACATGGGGCCCGGCGCCGGCGAGCACGGCGGCGAGGTGGTGGCCGAAGGCACGCCGACGGACATCCTCGCCTGCAAGACCTCTCTCACCGGCCAGTACCTGTCGGGCAAGAAAAGCATCGCGGTGCCGAAGAAACGCAAGGCGCCCGACCCCGAACGCCAGTTGGTGCTCAGCGGCGCCACCGGCAACAACCTGAAACAGGTCACGCTCAAGCTGCCGCTCGGCCTGTTCGTCGGCATTACCGGGGTGTCCGGCTCGGGCAAGTCGACCCTGATCAATGACACACTCTACGCCGCGGTGTCCAACCTGCTCTACGGCTCGGCCACCGAGCCGGCGCCGTTCGATGAGATCGAGGGCGTCGAGTTCTTCGACAAGGTGATCAACGTCGACCAGAGCCCGATCGGCCGCACGCCGCGCTCCAACCCCGCCACCTACACCGGCCTGTTCACCCCCATCCGCGAGCTGTTCGCCGGCGTGCCCCAGGCGCGCGAGCGCGGCTACGGACCGGGGCGCTTCTCGTTCAACGTCAAGGGCGGCCGCTGCGAGGCCTGCCAGGGCGACGGCATGATCAAGGTGGAGATGCACTTCCTGCCCGACATCTACGTGCCCTGCGACGTCTGCCACGGCCAGCGCTACAACCGCGAGACCCTGGAGGTGCAATACAAGGGCAAGAGCATCCGCGACGTGCTGGAGATGACCGTGGAAGAGGCCTACGAATTCTTCAAGCCGGTGCCCACCGTGGCGCGCAAGCTCAAGACCCTGATCGACGTCGGCCTCACCTACATCCGCCTGGGCCAGTCGGCCACCACCCTGTCCGGCGGCGAGGCGCAGCGGGTGAAGCTGGCCTTGGAACTATCCAAGCGCGACACCGGCCGCACCCTGTACATCCTGGACGAACCGACCACCGGCCTGCACTTCCACGACATCTCGCTGCTGCTCGACGTGCTCCATCGCCTGGTCGGCCACGGCAACACCGTGGTGGTGATCGAGCACAACCTCGACGTGCTCAAGACCGCGGACTGGATCATCGACCTCGGCCCCGAGGGCGGCGAGGGCGGCGGCCGCATCCTGGCCGAGGGCACGCCGGAACAGGTGGCGAAGCACCCGGATAGCCATACCGGGCACTACCTCAAGACGGTGTTGAAACCCCAAGAAGCCAGGCCAACCACGTCTTGACGTGGCTCCTAAAAAAGGCCTCAATTTCAATGCTTGTCCTCTTTATGGAATGGGGGAGTTTATGAGTTCTACCAAAATGTTGGTTTCAGGGTTGCTGCTTGTCGTAAGCAGCATGGTGTCCATTGCGCCGGCATTCGCGGATTTGTCGAAGGTGTCGGGGAGCACATTCCAGTGGTTGGCGGCTGGGGAAAACGGTACGTTGCTGGGTGGGACCAGCAGCGGGGTGTCGAAGAGCGCCGACTATGGCAAGACCTGGACGGCGCTGGCGCCATCAACCAGTAACCAACCGTATACCAGCCTTACCTATACGGCTGCCGACAAGACCTATTGGTTGGGCACGCAAAAAGGAATTTTGTATTCCACCAATGCCGGGGCAAGCTGGACCCAAACCGGCTCTGGCTTGTTGCTCATAAGCAATGAGGCATATCCGATTTCCGGCATCATGCTGACTGCCGGCAACACCTATGTACTGTCGTCGAGTTTCGGTCGGGTGTGGACGAGCCGCGATAGGGCAAGCTGGACGAACGTCAGCGGCAATGGCCTGCCCGCGACGGGTTCCCCGCCGTTTACTTCCAATTTGCCGGTACTGACGGTACGTGCCGCGTCGGGTAATTTGCTGCTGGCCGGCACCTCGGTGGGCGTCTACGCCTCCACGGACGAGGGGCAGACCTGGGCGCTCAAGGGACTGAACGGCAAAAAGGTGATCGATATCCAGGTCACTGACGACGGTAACGTTTTGGCCCTCGCCGAGGCAGACGGCGCTTATATTCTGGCGAGCGGTCAGAGCGACTTTATCAAGACGTCCTTGTCTTTCGTGCCCACTGCAATCGCTGCCGACAAATCCAAGCTTTATGCGGGAGGGACCAACGGCGCGCTGTACGAGTCAAGCGATGGCGGCACGACGTGGAGCGCTTCGGCAGGTTCCGCCGCTCTGGGAACGGGTACCGTCAATGCCTTGGTGGCGAAAGCCGGTGCGCTGTATGCGTCGACTTCGGCGGGGACGTTCTTTTCCCCCCCTGCATCCGGCAAGGTTGCCGGGATTACTACCACCATCACGGGGTCGAACATTACGATAACCGGCACGGCCTGGCCGAACTTTACCGACATAGGCAAGCCTGGGGCGACCTACGTCATGTTCGAGAACGTGGCATTGAAGGAATATTACTTCCTGAGCAAAACAAAAGGCTGGACCAGTGCCTGGGTCCCCTACGAGTCTACGGACAGCCTGCTGGAGGCCATGCCGGTAAGCATCGTCAACAATTACAGTTTGGATTTTATGCGTTACCTCGAAGGCGGCATGTTGTACATCGGCTATGGACGCAGCGATGACCCGGACAACGATACATTCAATAATATGGTGGTGAAACACACTTTCTTGTGGGTTTGCACCATTACGAACGGCAGATGCTGAGGCGGTTGCATGAGACGGGAAGTTCCAGGCATCGTCCCGAAGAATCCCCGAACGCATGCGCACCCGTCAACCAAGGGATTCAAGCCCGATAGCCAAACCAGCGCGGTATACAGCCCCTCCCAAAGCATGAGCGCCCCCTTTATTGCCGGGCCGTTGTAACGCGGCGGCGCCGGGGATTTCGGTGTAAGCTGCCGGCCTTGCGTTTCGTTTCGCCTGCCACGAGTAACCGCCCATGTCCGAACCCGTCCGCCTGTCCAAGCTCATGGCCGAACGCGGCCTCTGCTCGCGGCGCGAGGCCGATGCCTACATCGAGCGCGGCTGGGTCTTTGTCGATGGCCATAAGGTCGACGTGCTCGGCACCAAGGTCGATCCGAACTGCGAGATCAAACTCGCGCAGCAGGCGAGCCAGCAGCAGCAGAGCCGGGTGACCGTGCTGCTGCACAAGCCGATAGGCTATGTCTCGGGCCAGCCGGAGCCGGGCTTCACCCCGGCGGTGACCCTGATCCAGCGCGACACGCAATGGCAGGAGAGCCGCGGCCCGGCCTTCAATCCCGGCATACTCAAGGGCCTGGCGCCGGCCGGCCGGCTGGACATCGACTCGACCGGGCTGTTGGTGCTGACTCAGGACGGCCGTATCGCCCGGCAATTGATCGGCGACGATTCCGAGGTAGAAAAGGAATACCTGGTGCGGGTGGAAGGCCGACTGGACGACCAGGGCCTGGCCCTGCTCAACCACGGCCTATCGCTCGACGAGCGCAAGCTGCGGCCGGCCAAGGTGACTTGGCAGAACCGGGACCAGTTGCGTTTCATCCTGAAGGAAGGCCGCAAGCGCCAGATTCGCCGCATGTGCGAGCTGGTCGGGCTGAAGGTGGTCGGCCTCAAGCGCGTGCGCATCGGCCGGGTGCGCCTGGGCGAGTTGCCGCTCGGCCAGTGGCGCTATCTGCGCGAGGACGAACGCTTCTAGCGCCATGACGCCGCGCGAACTGTTGATCGAATCGTTTCGCGTCGCAGTCGCCAGCGTCCAGGCCGAAGCCGTGCTGCCTGTCCACCTGCCTCCGCCGCCGCAAGGCAAAACCTTCGTCGTCGGTGCCGGCAAGGCCGCTGCGGCCATGGCCCGTTGCGTCGAACGGCACTGGCCGAAACAGGCGCTGCTCGGTGGCATGGTCATCACCCGTCATGGCCATGCCGTGCCGACCGAGCGCATCGAGGTCATCGAGGCCGGTCATCCGCTGCCCGATGCGGCCGGCCTCGATGCGGCCCAGCGCCTGCTCGATCTCTGTGCCGGCGCAGACGAAAACGATCTGATCCTGGCCCTGATCTCGGGCGGCGGCTCCAGCCTGCTCACCTTGCCGGCGTCAGGCTTGGGCCTGACCGACATTCAAGCCACCACCCACGCCCTGCTGCGCTCGGGCGCGCCGATCGAAGACATCAACACCGTACGCAAGCATTTGAGCCGCACACTCGGCGGCCAGCTCGCCGCAGCGACTCATGCACGGGTCTTGGCGCTGATCGTGTCCGACGTGGCCGGCGATGCGCCGACCCATATCGCCTCCGGCCCCTTCGCGCCCGACCCGACTACCCATGCCGATGCCTTGGCGGTGTTGCAACGGTGGCAAGTCACAGTGCCGGATGCGGTACTCCACCACTTGAAACGCGGCGCCGGCGCCGAGCTCGCCGACACGGCCAAGGCCGGCCAGCCCTGCTTTGCCCATGTCGAAAACCGCGTGATCGGCAACGGCCATTTGGCCTTGGAGGCCGCCGCCGGTTTCTTTGCCGCGCGAGGAATCGCGCCGGTCATTCTGGGCGACACGGTGACTGGCGAGGCGCGCCAGGTGGCCCAGGCCCACGCGGCACTGGCGCAAGAAATACGCCGCCATGGCCGGCCTTGGCCAGCCCCTGTGGTGGTGCTCTCTGGCGGCGAGACCTCGGTGACGGTAACCGGGCCAGGCCGAGGCGGCCGCAATGCGGAATATCTCTTGAGCCTGGCCCTGCACTTGAACGGTCTGGCCGGCGCCTATGCCCTGGCGGCGGACACCGACGGCATCGACGGCACCGAGGACAACGCCGGCGCGCTCATTGCACCGGACAGCTTGGCACGGGCCAGGCAGGCCGGCATCGACGGCCAGCGCTGCCTGGCCGACAACGATGCCTATGGCTTCTTTGCGGGATTGGGCGACCTGCTGGTCACCGGGCCGACGCTGACTAATGTAAATGACTATCGGGCGATCCTGCTAACCTGACCGGATCGCCGACCTTCAATCCCAGCAACTCGGCGGCATCGGCCCGGTTAGCCGCAACCTCGACCAAGCCGGAGCTGTTCACATGCCAGAAGGCCGCACCCTTGCCGGCCTCGCTGAAGGTTCGGCAATACGGCAGCGACCGGCCTTTCACTTCGAGCACCGACTCCCCGGCCATCAGGCCACCGCGCAACCCAGTCCAAGCATTGCCATAGTGATCGATATAGATGAGGCGGGGCAGATCGGCGGCATCGAATTCCACGTCGAGTTTGTCGCAGCGCTTGAGCTTGTCTTGGGGAAACCGGCCGGCGGCGATCCAGGCGGCAATGGGGGCGAACAAATCGCGCCCGTGAAAGGTGGCGGACAAGTGCTCGGGCTGCCAAACGATGCGCCAAGTGCGCACCTGGCTAGCCCGAGCCGCCACGACGGAGAGCAAGCCATTGTCCGGGCCGACAAACCAGCGGCCATCCGCTTCGACAACGACCGCCTGGCGTGGACCGCCGACGCCGGGGTCGACCACGCAGAAGAACACGCTGCCGGCCGGAAAGCTGCGGCACAGGGCATCGAGCAAGTGCGCCCCGGCATGGGCATTGAAATCGGGCGCACCATGCAACAGATCGATCACCGGCAGAGCCGGCGCCTCGGCCGCCAACACGGCCTTCACCTGGCCGACATAGGGATCGGCCCAGCCGTAATCGGTGAACAGCACCAACATCGGCGTAGTCATGGCAAATCGAGCACGGCCGTCATATAGGTCACCGCCCGCCC
>JAJZTV010000105.1 GCA_021847385.1 Pseudomonadota bacterium
GTTCACCTTGCAGGCGCAGGCCATCGATTACTACGACATCAGCATCATCAACGGCGCGCACGTGCCGATGAGCATGGAGCCGACCGCCGGCCAGGAGCCCGATTCGACGCAAAAGGGCAGCACGGTCGGTTATTACTGGTGCGGGGTGCCCGGTTCCGCCACACCGGCGCAGGCATCTGGCCAGCCGGCGTGCGATTGGAATCTCGCCACGCACCTTGCGAGCGCCCAGGGGGTCCCGCAGGCCAAGGCAAAATACTTTGCCAGCGTGGCAGCGCCCAAGATCGCCGCCGCCCAACGCGATGGGAAAGGCAATATCGATGTGAGCAAGCTCAATTATTGCGCGAGCGATGCCGATTGCACCGGCCAGCAATCTTGCGGCCTGTCGCTTGACTTGTTGTCGCAACTCGCGGCGGCCAAACGCAGCAGCCTATTCTCGGCGACGGGGGCCAACGGCAAGGCGGGGCCTTATACCTGCGGCAAGAAGCTGGGCTATAGCACCCCGGTCGATATCTGCGCGCTGGTCACCTCGGGCGACGATGGTTTCCTGAACTGCAACAAGCTGCTTACGCAAACCGCGCCGGCACCGGTGGCGGTAAAGAAGGGAAAGAAGATCACGAAGACAAAGGCGAAGGTGTTGCTGAGCTACGCCAATCTGTACGGCTGTAACGGCCCGACCGACAACTGCGTCAAACCGAAGTCCGATTACACCAAGAGCGTTTGTTGCGGTTGCACCACCTGGTCCAAGTCGATCGCCGGCGTGGTATCGGGCATGCCTACCGCGTGCACCTTCAACGGCTCGGGCACCAACACCAACACGGCTTGGGATGGCAGCGGTACGGGGCCGGATGTCAAAGGCAAGATCGGCTTCCTCAAGCAGGCCTGCCCCTCGGCCTACGCCTATCAGTTCGACGACGCGACCTCGACCTTCAATTGCTATGTCGATGGCACCGGGGCCGCAGCAGCGTATAACGCGACGAACTACACCATCACCTTTTGCCCGGCCGGCACGGCGCTTCAGTAGCGCCGGCCGCGGTCGAAACTCAAGCCAGGGCGGCGCCGGCCAGCGCCGCCCCCTTCAAGCCCACATCCTCATCCAGCACCACGCTCACCGGCACATTGCGGGTCCACTCCGCGAAGCGGCCCTTGCTGTGGAAGCCTTCCAAGAATTCCGGGTGTTTGAGCAGGGGGAGTATCTTCGGTGCGATGCCGCCGGCGATGTAGACCCCGCCCAGGGCCTGCGCCAGCAAGGCGAGGTCGCCCGCGGCTTGGCCGTAGATGCGGCAGAACAGGCGCATGGCCTCGACGGCCTGCGCTTCGCTCTGGGCGAGCGCGGCCTGGGTGATGGCGGCGGCGGGCAGTTTGTCGTGCAACAGGCTGTCGGGCGCGTGCGCGCGGCCGGTTTCGCTCAGGCGGAAGCGGTAGAGCGCGACGATGCCGGGGCCGGACAGGATGCGGTCGAGCGAGGCGCGCCTGTATTCGGCGCGCAAGAAGCCAAGTAGTCTGGCTTGTTCGTCGTCCATCGGGGCGAAGCCGATATGGCCGCCTTCCGAGGCCAGCGGGACATGGCGCCGACCGCTCCACACGCAGAGCGAGACGCCGAGGCCGGTGCCGGCGCCAAGGATGGCGCGCGGCGCATGGGGCAGCGGGTGGCCGCTTTGCAGGGCAGCGCGGTGATGCTCGTCGACGGCATCGAGGCCGTAGCCGACGGCGAGGAAGTCGTTGATCAGGCGGACCTGCGGCAGCTTGAACCGGGCCGCAATGCGGTCGGCGTCGATCTCCCAGGTGAGGTTGGTCAGGTGCACGTGGCGGCCGCCGGTCGGCCCGGCCACGGCGAAGCAGGCGGCCTCCGGTGCCGGCAGGTGGGCGAGGAAGGCCTGCAAGTGGTCTTCGAGGCCGGTGGCCTCGGCATTGAGGTAGCGCTCGCGATGCAGCAGGTGCACGGTGTCGCCCGCGACCTCGCAAAACGCGAGCCGGGTGTTGGTGCCGCCGATGTCGCCCGCGATAACACGCATGGGTCGCGCTTCAGTTGGCGTGGATCGCGATGCCGCGACCAGCGTGCGATTGGGCACAGGCGGCCTGGCCGGCGTCCATCACGCGGTCGAGCGTTTCCCAATTGGGTGGGATATGCACGACGCCCATGCTGATGTCGGCCGGATAGCCGACCTTGCCCCAGTGCAGCTTATGCTGGCTCAGGCTGTCGTACAGCGTGCGGGCGATGCGTTCGGCGACGTCGTCCGGGCAGGCCGCGAGCGTGATGCCGAGTTGCGCCTCGTCGAGCCGGCCGATGGAATCGGTGTCGCGCAGCCGGGTCTGCAGCAGGCGCACGATCTGGATCAAGAGTTCGTTGCCGGCCGACTGGCCTTCGCGGCTGCGTACCGCGTCGTAGCTGTCGAGGCCGATTACGAGCAGGGTCATGGGGTATTCGCTGGCGCGCTTGCTGTTGATGACACGGGCCAGGCGGTCTTCGAAGGCCTGGCGGTTCATGGCACCGGTGAGGGCGTCGTGCTCGGCCAGCCAGGCCTGTTTGCGCTGCTGTTCGCGCGCCTCGGTCACGTCGCGCATGAGCAGCACGCCTTCGCTGGCGCGGCCGTCGGCGGCGAAGATCGGCGCGGCCTGGCCTTCCACTTCCAGTTCCAGGCCCTCTTGCGTGATCAGGCAGGCTTGATCGCCCAGGCTGGCCAGATTGCCTTGGCTGAGGTCGTGCAGCAGGGGCGGTAGCAACGGCAAGCGGTCTTTATGGCCGACGAGCTGCAGGATGTCGGCCAGCGGCCGCGCGAGGGCGTCGTTTTCGCCGATGCCGAGCATGCGTTCGGCGGCCGGGTTAAGTAGACTGATCCGGCCGTCCAGGCCGAAGCGCATCACGGCGCCGGGCAGCGCGTTCAGGGTGACCTCGGCCGCGCTGGCTGGTGCTATGGGATCGGTATCGGGCCGGCTTTTGCTGGCCATGGTCGGCTCCTGTTGCTTGGTGTTCGCGGCCCGTTCGGGCAAGAAGCCCCGATACTGAACAAAAACCTTCAGTCGAGCAACTCCAACAGGAGCAGGTCGTTGCCTAGGGCCAGTCGGTCGGGGCTGAGCACGCGCACGAGATGATTGCCGCGGCCGAGTTTGGTCGCGCGGCCGTGCGCGTCGGCGTGGATGGTCGGATGGTTGGCGGCTTCGAGCACCAGCGTGGGCGGCTCGTCCAGAACCTCGACCACGGTGCAGTCGTCGCCGAGATAGCGCACCCGCAGGCCGATCAACGCGCGCAGGTGCGGCAGGTCGATCGGCCGGTCAGCCACGCAGGCCTCGAATCCAGTGACGGTAGAGCCGGTCGGCGACCTGGGTCAGTGGCGCGAGATGGCGCGGCATCAAGTCGAGGATGGTCTGCGGCTTTTGTACGGCCGGGCTGTCCGCTTGTGCGATCTCGCCCGCGCCGTTGTCGCACCAGGTGCGGATCATCGCCTCGGTCATCTCGACATGGCACTGCATGCCGAGGTGCTTGCCCAATACATAGGCCTGGTTGGCGCAATAGGGGCTTTCCAGGATGCGCACCGCGCCGTCGGGAATAGAGAAGGTCTCGCCGTGCCAGTGGAACGACTCGAACTCGCGCAGGTCGCCGAACCAGGTGTGGGCCTCGACGTTGTCGAGCACCTGCACCGCGCCCCAGCCGATCTCCTTGACCCGGTTGCGCGACACGATGCCGCCCAGGGCCTTGGCCATCAGTTGGCCGCCGAGGCAGTGGCCGAGCACGGGGATATCGTGGTCGACCGCCTGGCGGATCAGGTTGAGGCTGTGCGGAATCCACGGCAGGTCGTCGTTGACGCTCATCGGCCCGCCCATGAAGACCAGGCCGGAATAGGCCTCGGGCGAGGTCGGCACGGCCTCGCCGGCATCGACGCGGACGATGGTGTGGGGAATTCGCTGGTGGTGCAGGAAGGCGGCGATGTGACCGGGACCTTCGCTCTCGGTGTGGCGGAAGATGGCGACGGGTTTCATGGCGTAAGCCTACACCGGAAACCCGCCGTTGTGGTTCAGCTGGCCTTCTTGTCGCGCTCGATCAGCGCGTAGGCCGAGTGAAAACGGGCCATTTCTGGCCCGTTCAAAATTCTAGGGCCGGTAGGGTGCGTTTTACGCACCGTTTTTGGTGCATGGAATGCACCCTACTGTCGGAATTACTGCTTGGTCTTGTCCCGCTCGATGAGCGCATAGGCGAAGTGATTGTGGATCGACTCGAAATTTTAGTTCCGGCCGGGCCTTGCCCTTAACGTCGGCATGGCCGACGTTAGCCTTCACTGAAACTTTGAACAATTCACTGTTTCGTTTTGTGGCTACGGCCGCTGCGCTTAACGTTCGCTTCACTCACGTTAGCCTGCGCCGCAAGCTACGCCTTGCTCCGCTTGTCGCGCTCGATGAGCGCATAGGCCGAATGGTTGTGAATTGATTCAAAGTTTTCCGATTCGACCACGTAGGCGTCGATCCGGTCGTCCGCGTTCAGCGTGGCGGCGACGTCGCGCACGATGTCCTCGACGAATTTCGGGTTGTCGTAGGCGCGCTCGGTGACGTACTTCTCGTCCGGCCGCTTGAGCAGGCCGTAGAGTTCGCAGGAGGCGTTGTCCTCGGCCATGCGCACGATGTCTTCGATCCAGACGAAGGTGTTGGTGCGGGCGGCGATGGTGATGTGCGAGCGCTGGTTGTGGGCACCGTACTCGGAGATCTTCTTCGAGCAGGGGCACAGGCTGGTCACCGGCACCACGACCTTGGTGGTCTGGATGTAGCTGCCGTCCTTGATCTCGCCGATGAAGGTGACGTCGTAGTCGATCAGGCTCTCGACCCCGGAAACCGGGGCCTTCTTGTTGATGAAGTAGGGGAAGTTCATCTCGACGTGGCCGGATTCGGCCTCCAGCCGCTTCACGATCTGGCGCAGCATGTCCTCGAAGTTCTCGACCGAGATCTCGCGCTCGTAGCTGTTCAGGATCTCGACGAAGCGCGACATGTGGGTGCCCTTGAAGTGGTGCGGCAGGTACACGTACATGTTGAAGTTGGCGATGGTGTGCTGCACGCCGCCGTTCTTGTCGGCCACGCGCACCGGGTGGCGGATGGACTTGATGCCGACCTTGTCGATGGCGAGCTTGCGCGAGTCCGGGTAGTTCTGGACGTCGGCGATGGTTTCCTTGGTCGGGCAGGGGGCCGCGCTATTGCAAACGGCGTCGCAGGTGCTCATGGCAAGAATCCTTGAAATCAGTGGCTCAAGTATAAGCCAGCACAATAGTTGAGTAAACTACTCGGCTAATGTCTTTTTAATGGCGGTTTCAATCCCGGCGGCATCGAGGCCGACCCGGGCCAGCAACACGGCCGGCTCGCCTTGCTCGACGAAGCGGTCGGGCAGGCCGAGGTGCAGGATCGGCTTGCTCAGGCCGAGTTCGGACAAGACCTCGGCCACGGCCTCGCCGGCGCCGCCGGCCACGGCGTTTTCTTCCACGGTCACCAGGAGGTCGTGGGTCTGGGCCAGGGTCTGGATCAGATCGCGGTCGAGCGGCTTGACGAAACGCATGTCGGCCACCGTGGCATCCAGCTTGTCGGCTGCGGCCAGGGCGGCAGCAACCGGCGCGCCGAAGGCGAGGATCGCCACCTTGCTGCCCTCGCGCCGGAGTGTGCCCTTACCGATGGGCAGGGCTTCGAGGTCGGCGGCGATCTCGGCGCCGGGCCCGGTGCCGCGCGGGTAGCGTACCGCCGAGGGGCCGTCGAAGCGGTAGGCGGTAGTCAACAACTTGCGGCATTCGGCCTCGTCCGAGGGCGCGGCGATCAGCATATTGGGCACGCAGCGCAGGAAGGAGAGATCGAAGGCGCCGGCATGGGTCGGGCCGTCGGCACCGACCAGGCCGGCGCGGTCGATGGCCAGCAGCACCGGCAGGTTCTGCAGCGCGATGTCGTGGATGAGCTGATCGTAGGCCCGCTGGAGGAAGGTGGAGTAGATCGCCACCACCGGCTTCAGGCCCTCGCAGGCCAGGCCGGCGGCATAGGTCAGCGCGTGCTGTTCGGCGATGCCGACGTCGAAATAGCGTTCGGGGAATTGCTCGGCGAAGCGGGTCAGGCCCGAGCCCTCGCACATCGCCGGGGTGATGCCGACCAGCTTGGGATCGGCCGCGGCCATGTCTACCAGCCAGTCGCCGAAGATTTGAGTATAGCTCGGTTTGCCGCCGGTCTTGATGCTGATGCCCTCGTCCGGGTCGAACTTGCCGACGCCGTGGTAGCCGAGCGGGTTGACCTCGGCCGGCTCGTAGCCCTTGCCCTTCTGGGTGACCACGTGCAGGAACTGCGGGCCGGTCAACTGCTTCAGGTTGGACAGCGTCGCGATCAAGGCGTCGATATCGTGGCCGTCGATCGGGCCCAGGTAGTTGAAGCCGAATTCCTCGAACAGGGTGCCGGGCATGACCATGCCCTTCATGTGCTCCTCGGCCTTCTTCGCCAGTCCCTGCAACACCGGCAGGCCGGACAGCAGCTTCTCGCTCTGGCGACGCATGGTGTTGTAGACCCGGCCCGAGAGCAGGCGGGTGAGGTAGTTCGATAGGGCGCCGACGTTGGGCGAGATCGACATCTCGTTGTCGTTCAGGATGACCAACAGGTTGGCATCCATCGCGCCGGCGTTGTTCAGCGCCTCGAAGGCCATGCCGGCGCTCATCGCGCCGTCGCCGATCACCGCGATGCAGCGGCGGTCCTCGCCCTTGAGTTTGGCCGCGGCGGCCATGCCCAGCGCGGCCGAGATCGAGGTGCTGGAATGGCCGGCGACGAAGGCGTCGTATTCGCTCTCTTCGCGTTTGGTGAAGCCGGACAGGCCGTCGGTCTGGCGCAAGCTACCCATGCGCGCGCGCCGGCCGGTCAGGATCTTGTGGACATAGGTCTGGTGGCCGACGTCCCAGACGATGCGGTCGTTCGGCGTGTCGTAGACGCTGTGCAAGGCGAGGGTCAGCTCGACCACGCCCAGGTTGGAGGCCAGGTGACCACCGGTCTTGGACACCGAGTCGATCATGAAGGCGCGGATCTCGCCGGCCAGTTCCTTCAATTCGGCGCGCGACAGACCTTTAAGGTCGGCCGGCGTGTCGATGTGTTCGAGTAGG
>JAJZTV010000106.1 GCA_021847385.1 Pseudomonadota bacterium
TGGCCGCAAGTGACGCCGGAAGAGTCGCCGATGGACTACATCACCAATGGCGTGCATGTGGCGACCTTTCTGGCCCAGGAATGGCAGACCCTGTTCGACAACAAGCTGGGCTACGATTGGCGCCGGCGCTATTGCGATACCGACTACTTCGCCAAGGTGGCGGCCATCCCCGATCACGAGTTCTGGGCGGTGCATCAGGGGCTCAAGGCGCAAATGCTGCATACCCTGGCTTCGCGCGTGACCCAGCAGCACCTGCGCAATCATGGCTCGGAAGGCCATCTGGAGCGCATGCTCAAACACGCCAATCCGCTCGACCCCAATGTGCTGATCATCGGCTTCGCCCGCCGTTTCGCGACCTATAAGCGCGCCACCTTGCTGTTCGAGAACATGGATTGGCTGCGGGCGATCTTGGGCGATGCGAATCGGCCGGTGCTGTTCGTGTTCGCCGGCAAGGCCCACCCGGCCGACCGACCGGGCCAGGAACTGATTCGCCGCATCCATGAGATCTCGCGCCTGCCGGAGTTCGAAGGCAAGTTGTTGATGGTCGAGGGCTACGATCTCGGTTTGTCGCGCCGGCTGGTGGCCGGGGTCGATGTCTGGCTGAACAACCCGATCTATCCGTTGGAGGCCTCGGGCACCTCGGGCATGAAGGCGGCGATGAACGGCGTCCTCAACCTGTCGGTCGACGACGGCTGGTGGGCCGAAGGTTACGACGGCGACAACGGCTGGGTGATCAAGGCCGCGCCGGAGTATTACGACGACGCGCGGCGCAACAAGGAAGACAGCCAGACCTTGTATGAGCTGTTGCAGGATCAGGTCATCCCGATGTACTACCGGCGCAACGAGCTCGGGTTTTCGCCGGAGTGGGTGCGCATGGCCAAGCGCTCGATCGCGACGCTGCTGCCGCAGTTCAATTCCACGCGCATGGTCATGGAATATGTGAACAAGTTCTACATACCGGCCAGCCGGCAATGGCGGCGCTTCGCCGAGAACGATTTCGCCGCGGCCAAGGTGCTGGCGGCGTGGAAGGAGAAGGTGCGCCAGGCCTGGGGTAGCGTGAGCATCCGCCGGCTCGATACGCCGCCCAAGCGTATCGCGCATGGCGAGGGTATGCAGATTCGGGTCGCGGTACACCTCGATGGCCTGGCACCCGAGGACGTGCGGGTCGAACTGCTGGTCGGCCGCGATTCGCGTCGAGGCATCGAGAACGACCGCAAGGTTTTCGAGTTGCAGGCGACCAGTTGCGGCGCATCCGAATGCGAGTTTGCGTTGGAGTTGACGCCCGAACTATGCGGCCGGCTGGTCTATCGCATTCGGGTCTATCCCTACCATGAACTGCTGACGCATCCGTTCGAGACCGGTTTGATGCTTTGGCTTTGACGGCTGGGGGCTGGCGCCGCTAGCCTCGTATCAGCTGGTCATAGAGTCCGACGTATTGCCGGGCGCTGCTTTCCCAGCTGAAGTCGCGGCGCATGCCGGCGATTTGTAGCCGGCGCCAGGCCTGGGTGTCGGCAAACAGCGCCAGCATGCGTTCCACCGTGGCTTGCAAGGCCATGGGGGTTTCCCCGTGGAACACGAAGCCGGTGGCCTGGCCCTGGGCCAGGGCCTGCGCTGTCGCATCGACCACGGTGTCCTTGAGACCGCCGGTGCCATGCACCATCGGCGGCGTGCCATAGCGTTGGCTATACATCTGGTTCAGGCCGCAGGGCTCGAACCGCGACGGCATCAGGAAGCAATCGGCGCCGGCCTCGATGCGGTGGGCCAAGCCTTCGTCGTAGCCGATGACGGCGGCGACCTTGCCGGGATGGCGTGCCGCCAAGTCGTGCACGGCCTGTTCCAAGGTGGCCTCGCCGCTACCCAGCAATACCAGCTGGCCGCCGCGTGCGACCAGCCAGTCGGCGATCGCCAACACCAAGTCGACCCCCTTCTGATAAGTCAGGCGGGAGACGATGCCGAACAACGGCGTGCGGGCATCGACGGCAAGGTTCAAATCTTCCTGGAGCGCGCGCTTGCAAAGATTCTTGCCGGCCAAGTCGGCGCTGGAATAGGCATGCGGCAGATGGGGGTCGTTAGCCGGGTTCCAGAAAACGGTATCGATGCCGTTGACGATGCCGCTCAATATGTCGCGGCGCATGGTCAGCAGGCCCTGCAGGCCCATGCCCAGCGGCTCGTGTTGAATCTCGTCGGCGTAGGACGGGCTGACCGTATTGATCCGGTCGGCATAAAACAGGCCGGCCTTGAGGAAGGAGAGATTGCCGTAATACTCCATGCCTTCCATTTGAAAGTGCTCGGCCGGCAAGGCCAATTGGGCAACCGTGCTGGCGGGGAAGATGCCTTGGTAGGCCAGGTTGTGGATGGTCATCAGGCTGCGGGCCCGGCCGCCCATGAAACGCAGCCAGGCCGGGGCCAGGCCGGTTTGCCAATCGTTGCAATGCAAGATGTCCGGGCGCCAGCCGAGCGGCGTTTCGGCTGCGGTAAGGTGGGCGGCGAGCCAGGACAACAGGCCGAAACGCAGTGCGTTGTCGGGGTAATCGTAGCCGTCGATGTCTTGGTAGGGACCACCCTCGCGCGCATAGTAGCCGGGGGCGTTGATCACATAGACCGGCGTCGTGGAATCCGGCATATCGGCTTGCAGCAGCCGAATGTCGCCGAATGCCGGGGTGCGATCGAGGCGCAGGCACTCGCGCGGTTTATGCAGGCTATCCAATACACCCGGGTAAGCCGGCAACAGCAGCCGGCAATCGATGCCCGAATCGCGCAGCGCGCTGGGCAAGGCGCCGCTGACATCGGCCAAGCCACCGGTCTTGACGAGGGGGCGGGCCTCCGAGGTGGCGAACAAGACTTTCATCTGCGGCAAGGGCTCCATTGCGGGTAGGATGCTATTGTAGGGCTTGTAGCCTGGTGTGCTCGCAACCTTGAGCAAATTCAGAACTAAGCCAATAATCCCATCGCAACAATAAATCGACATGACGAGAGGAGTGGTACGGTGTCTGGAACCATGGGCAGGGCCGTTTATTCCGCATGGGCCTGTTCCCCAACGCCCACTTGGTTGATGCCTTGGCTACCGTCGGCTCACACACAAGCATGATGCCCATCCGACAAGAACAGCCCTTGCTGGCTGCCTACGACATGATGCTCGCCCTGGTCGGCGAGACGCAGGTCGACGACTTGACCGAGGTTTTTCTGCAGCGCCTGCTCGATCACACCGGTTTTTCCTGCGGGGTATTCCTGTTGCTACAGGAAGAAGGCGAGGTGGCGAATCCCACAGTCGGGGTGACACTTTGCCAAGTGGTCGGCGATAGCGCGCTGAGTCGGCATATCGGCCAGGCCTTGGCTTGGCCAAGCGCGCTGTTCGCCGGCGCGCCGGGGCAAGCTTATGAGGTGGAGCTGGCCGAAGCGCTGTTCGCAGGCGCGGCCCGCTATCGGCAGGCATTGCGCCTGCCGGTCGGGTCGCTCGGTTTCATCCTGCTTTTCTCTGCGCTGGAGACAAGTCCCGGCCTCGATATCGGCCAGACGTTCAACCCCGTGCTGGAAAGCTTCGCCAAGGCCTACCGTACCGGCCGCTTGATCGCCGATCATGCCGCTGATCTGGAAAAAGAAGTCGAGGAACGGCGGCAGGCACAGGCGCAGTTGAAGGAACAGCAGCGACAGTTGTGGACGATGCTGGAATTCCTGCCGCTGGCGATCGCCGCCTTCAGCCACGATGGCCGCACGCAATATGTCAATGCCAAGTTCGTCGACCTGTTCGGCTACGACAAGGCTCAGGTGCCGACGCTCAATGCCTGGTGGCAGCAGGCTTCGCCCGATGCGGAAAGCTTCGCTGCACTGCGGGAGAAATGGCAGGCGGTGGTGACCTCGGCCAAGCTCTACCAGACCGAGCCGGAGCCGGTTTCCGGCATGGCCCGTTGCAAGGGCGGGATGCTGAGGTATCTTGAAATGCGGGCGGTATTTGTCGGCGACTGGATGCTGACGACGGTGATCGATCTGACCCAGCGGCGCGAACTTGAGCAGGCGGTGCTGCAGGCAAAGGAAGATATCGAACGCGGCAATGCGGAAAAGTCACAGCTTATTGCGCGCATCGCGCGCGATCTGTATGCGCCCTTGAACGTGGTGATGGGCTATGCCCAGTTGCTCGAAACCGGCAGCGCCCTGGCCGAGCATGAGTTGTCGCATGTGCTCGAGATCAAGACGGCGTGCGGCCAGATGCTCGACATGATCAAGCAATTGATCGGCACGGCGGCCCAACCCGACACACCGCCCCAGCCGGCCGAGGCAGGGCCAGCCGTGCCGATGCCCCGTAGCCGCATCTTGGTGGTCGAGGATTATGAGCCCAATCGCCAGCTTCTCATCCGCCAGTTGGCGCGACTGGGCTATGAATCGGATGTCGCCGGCGATGGCGCCGAGGCCCTGAGATTGTGGCAAGCGGCGCCTTACGCCTTGATCCTGACCGATTGCAATATGCCGGTGATGGACGGCCTGGAGCTGACCGGCCGTATTCGCGACATTGAGCACGACTTGGGCGGGCATGTGCCGATCGTCGCGATTTCGGCCAATACCACGCAGCAGGAAATCGATAAATGCCTGAACGCCGGCATGGATGCCTACCTAAGCAAGCCGGTGAAGCTGAACGAGCTGGAGCAGGTATGCGCCAAATTCGTGTTGCCGCCGAGCGAGGTGGCCGAGAAGATGGCGCGGCCTGTTACCGCCCTGCCCGAACGGTCGAGTCCGGCCGGCTCGCGCCTGCAGCACCTGATGGGCCTGTTGGGCGATGTCGAGCCGCAGGAATTGTTCCACCTGGTCGAGGTGTTCATCGCTTCCATACAGGAGACCTTGTCCGAGGTCGGCGTTTGCGACCGTGCCGACGATGCACCGGGCCTGGTCCAGGCCGCGCATAAGCTGAAATCGTCGCTGCGGGCCATGGGCGACGATGCGCTGTTTGCACGAGCCGATGCGATCGAGTTGGCCGCGAAGCAGGGCGATTGGCCGCTGATTCGGCGCGGTCTGCCGGATCTGGTGGCTGGGGTGCTCAAGTCGATCGAGGCGATTCGTGGCGAATGGCACGACCGGCCCACGCCGGCTGCCGCGGATGTCGGCACCATCGCCCATGCCGCCGACGATTGGGCCGGCCTGGGTGTGTTGCTGATCGACGACGATGCCTTCGTGCGCGAGCAGGTCACCAATATGTTGCATCGTTTGGGCGTGGGGCGGGTACGCCAGGCCGCCAATGGCGTTGAGGCGCTGGCCGATCTGGAAACGCATGCCGGTGAGACCGACATCGTGCTGTGCGACCTCAATATGCCGAGCATGGATGGTCTGGAATTCATCCGCCACTTCGCCGCGCGCAAAGACAAGATCGATATCGCTTTCATCAGCGGCGAGGACAGCCGCATGCTCAGCAGTGCACAGGAGCTGGCGCGGGCGCAGGGGCTCCATGTCTTGGGCGTGGCGGTCAAGCCGGTCCGCAGCACAGGCCTCTATGGCATCCTCGGCCGGCATGGCTGGCAGGACGCGCGCCGCACGGTCAAGGCCGGCGGTCCGGAAGTCAGCGTGGCCGATATCTCGACCGGCATCGAGAACAAGCAGTTCACGGCCTTCTTCCAGCCCAAGGTCGATGTCGATACCTTGGAGGTGATCGGGCTTGAGGCGCTGGCGCGTTGGCAGCATCCGGTGCATGGCCTGATTCTGCCGGGGTCGTTCATCCCTATGGCCGAGGCCAATGGCTTGATCGAGGCCTTGACCATGTCGGTGTTCCGGCGCGCGCTCGAGGCCGGCGGCGAGCTGCATCGGCTGGGCTATAAACTCAAGATCGCTGTCAATTATTCTGCACAATCTTTTGGTAGCCTGGAGCTGCCTGAATTCGTGGTGGCCTCGGCCCAGGCGGCCGGCTTGGATCCGAACTATTTGATCATCGAGGTGACCGAGTCCGGCCTGATGAGCGACCTGACCGTCGCGTTGGAAGTGTTGAGCCGGCTGCGGCTCAAGGGGGTGAGCCTGTCGATCGACGATTTCGGCACGGGCTATTCGTCGATGGATCAGTTGCGACGCATCCCGTTCAGCGAGTTGAAGATCGACCAAGGTTTCGTGCGCGGCGCGGCGCGCGACCCGATGGCGCGCTCGATCCTCGAGTCCAGCGTCGACATGGCGCGCAAGCTGAATTTGGTGACCGTGGCCGAGGGGGTGGAGACGGAGGAAGAACTCGAGCTCGTGCGCGGCCTGGGCTGCGATTTGGTGCAGGGTTTTTTGATCGCGCGGCCGATGGCCTTGCCCGATCTGGTCGAATGGTTGAAGCGGCGGCCTAAGTCCTGATCGGTGATTGCCCGAGGGGCGAGGCCGCGAGGGTGAACATCAATTGGCGGGAGGAATGCGATGACGCAGTTGCAAATCGGCATGGTCGGCCTGGGCCGCATGGGCGGCAATATGGCCAAACGCTTGGCTCGGGGCGGTGTGCGGGTGCTGGCCTACAACCGCAGTTTCGATGTGGCGCAGAAGCTGGCCGGCGAGGAGCCGAACATTCAAGCCTGCCGCAGCCTGGACGAGGTGGTTGCCGGCTTGGCCGTACCGCGGGTGCTGTGGCTGATGCTGCCCGCAGGGCAAGCGACCGAGGCGGCGATCCTGCAGGCGGCGGCGCTGCTATCGCCCGGCGATATTCTGGTCGACGGTGCCAACGGTTATTACAAGGAGGCGGTCGTCCGCTCGGGCCAGTTGTCCGGCCAGGGTATCCGCTTCGTCGACGTCGGGGTGTCCGGCGGTATCTGGGGCCTCGATAACGGCTATTGCCTGATGGCCGGCGGCGAGGATGCCGCGCTTGCCGCGCTGGCCCCGTTCCTCAAGGTCTTGGCACCGGCACCTGACCGCGGCTGGTTGCATGCCGGCCCGGTCGGCTCGGGCCACTTCGTGAAGATGGTCCACAATGGCATCGAGTACGGCATGATGCAGGCCTTCGCCGAAGGCTTCGCCTTGATGAAGGCGAAGTCGGAGTTCGAGCTCGACCTGGCGGCGATTGCCGAACTCTGGCGCCATAGCTCGGTGGTGCGCTCCTGGCTGCTCGACCTGACCGCCGATTTCTTGCA
>JAJZTV010000107.1:0-4114 GCA_021847385.1 Pseudomonadota bacterium
GGAGAAGCGTTCACAGATCCATGCCGCTATAGAGTTGGGCCACCTGCTCGCCATAACCGTTGAACATCAGGGTGGGCCGCTTGAGAAACTCGCCGATGCGCCGCTCACGGGCCTGACTCCAACGCGGATGATCGACCTCGGGATTCACATTGGAATAAAAGCCGTATTCCCTTGGCACGGCCTTCATCCAGCTACTGATCGGCGGCTGCTCGACCAGACGAATCTTGACGATGGACTTGGCGCTCTTGAAGCCGTACTTCCAGGGCACCACGAGGCGTAAGGGTGCCCCGTTCTGATTGGGCAGCTCCCGGCCATAGAGACCTACCGCCATCAGCGTCAGCGGGTGCATCGCCTCATCCAAGCGCAAGCCTTCACGATAAGGCCAATCCAAAATCGCTTGGCGTTGGCCCGGCATCTGCTGCGGGTCGTGCAGGGTGATGAATTCGACGTATTTGGCATTGCCCGTCGGCTCTACCTGTTTCAACAGGCCGGCCAACGGGAAACCGAGCCAGGGGATCACCATCGACCACCCCTCGACGCAACGCAGCCGATAGATGCGCTCCTCCAAGGGAAAGGCGCGCGTGAGGACATCGATATCCCAGGACTTCGGTTTGCGGCAAGCGCCTTCGATCGCCAAGGTCCAGGGCCGTGGCTTCAGGCTATGGGCATACTTGGCTGGATCGGTCTTGTCGGTGCCGAACTCGTAGAAGTTGTTGTAGTGGGTGATCTCGTCCCAAGTGTTGGCGGTCTCGCCACCGCCATAGGCATTCTTCTTATAGGGCGGCAATGCGGCCTGAGCCGGCGTGACCGCCAAGGCCGCCAGCGCGGCGGCCCCGCCGAGGAAACGGCGACGTTCTCGGTACACGGCCTCGGCGGTGATTTCCGAGGGCTGGATGTCCGGGGCCTGCTTGATGAGCATATTTTTTCTCCTGAAAGCCTTTAGAAAGAGGGCCTGCAGGTGAAAAAGTTCGACCTGCATCACTTATTAGTCGAACAAGTCGTCAATATCTTGCTGGCTGACTTGATTTTCTTTGCGCGTGGCCGGCCCGGCCAAATGCGGGTCGGGGTCTTCGTCGATCAGCAGGTGCACCAAGTTGTCTTCCATCTTCTGCACCATGACCATCAGCTTGTTGACCACCTGACCGACCAGGTCCTGGAATTCCTGGGCCTGGATGATCTCGGTCAATTGGCCCGATGTCAGCTCATGCTCGACCTGCATCTGCTGGAGAAAAGCACGGATCTCCGCCGACCGGGTCTTGCCCATCAAGCTTGCCGCCATCGCACGCTGGGCCTTGATCCGTTCGGCCAAGGCCTCGGCCGCCGTCAGGGTCCGCCCCGCCGCCTGCTCGGTCAGCGCCGAGATATACCGCAAGCGGTCACGCGCATTGCTCACCACCGACGCCTCATTGGGCCCCCCCGCCCCCAATTCCGACAGGCTTGCCCGCAATTCGTCCACCATCGCCTCGACATCGTGGCGGAAATTCTCGACGTTCTTCAAACCCCTCTCCTCTCACCGCTCATGGTTAGCACCCATGAATCATGATATGTTTGCCGGCCTGATTAGCCAACCGCCGGAGCATCCCATGGCCGTCCTGGAATTGAACGAAGAAAATTTCGAAGACACCATCCTCGCCAACGACTTCGTCGTGCTCGACTTCTGGGCACCCTGGTGCGGCCCGTGCCGTGGCTTTGCCCCGGTGTTCGAGGCCGCCGCGGAAAAATATGCCGACATCACCTTCGCCAAGATCAACACCGAAGAACAACAAGCCCTGGCCGCTCATTTCCAGATTCGCTCCATCCCGACCCTGATGATCTTCCGTGAAAAGGTCATCATCTATTCCCAGGCCGGCGCGCTGCCGGCCGGCGCCTTCGATGACCTGTTGAGCCGCGCCCGCGAGGTGGACATGGCCCAGGTGCACGCAGAGATCGCCAAGGAAGCCCAGGCCGAGGGCTGATCAACCCTGCAACATTTCGCGCAGCAGCGGCAGGGTCACCGGCCGCTTCCGGCTCAGGGAATATTCGTCCAGCGCATCGACCGTGGCCAGCAGGCCCGGTAGGTCGCGCCGGCAATGGGTCAACAGATAGCTCATCACCTCGCTCGGCAACTGCAAGCCACGGGCGGCGGCGCGCGCCTGCAGCGCAGCGGTTCGCTCCGCTTGATCCAAGCCGGTCAAGGCGAACACCAAGCCCCAACCTAGCCGCGTCGTCAGGTCGGGGCGCAAGGGCAATTGCGCCGGTGCCCGATTGCCGGCGACCACGATGCGCCCCTCACCCTCATGGGCCCGGTTGATCAAGCTGAATAACGCCACTTGCGCCTCGGGCGAGAGCACATCGGCGGCATCGACCGCGAGCAAGGCCGGCAATTCCTCGGGCAAGCCGACACCGGGCGCGACATAGCGTGCCGATTTCCCCTGTTCCTGCACGGCCGCTACGCAGGCCTGCAGCAAGTGGCTCTTGCCACTGCCCGGCTCGCCCCAAACATAGACCAGGGCCTCGCCGGTCGCACCGCTGGCCAAGGCACGCAAAGCGGCCACCGCCTCGGCATTGCGGCCGGCGAGGAAGTTATCGAAACGAGGCGGGGCATCGGGGCGGATGTCGAGGATGAGCTGACGCATAACGTTATTCTATGCCAGCCCGCGCAATGGCCAAAAAAGCTATCATTTCCAACCCTAGCACCCCGTTCGCCACCCATAGCCATGACGCCCAGCCAAACCCTCGTCCCGCCGCCCGCACGCGCCGTCACCGATGTCCCGCCGATCGACGAGGAACAGCTCACCCCCGAGCAACGCGACGCGCTGAAGGCCCGCATCAAGCAACTGATGCGAGAACAGGACGCGGTGCTGGTCGCGCACTACTACACCGCGGGCGAGATGCAGGACCTGGCGATCGAGACCGGCGGCTGCGTGTCCGACTCGCTGGAGATGGCCCGCTTCGGCCACGCCGCCAAGGCCAGGACCATCATCGTCGCCGGCGTGCGGTTCATGGGCGAGACGGCCAAGATCCTCAACCCGGAAAAGCGGGTGCTGATGCCGGACCTGCGCGCCGAGTGTTCGCTCGATCTGTCCTGCCCGGCCGACGAGTTCGCCGCCTTCTGCGACCGGCATCCCGACCGCACCGTGGTGGTCTACGCCAATACCTCGGCCGCAGTGAAGGCGCGGGCCGACTGGATGGTGACCTCCAGCATCGCAGTGCCGGTGGTGCAGCACTTGAAAGACCGCGGCGAGAAGATCATCTGGGCGCCCGATCGTTACCTCGGCGATTATGTGCAGAAGACCACCGGCGCCGACATGGTGTTGTGGCAAGGCTCCTGCGTGGTGCACGAGAAGTTCAAGGCCGACGGCATCCGCGAACTCAAGGCCCTGCACCCCGAGGCCGCCATCCTGGTCCACCCGGAATCGCCGGCCGAGGTGATCGCGCTGGCCGACGTGGTCGGCTCGACCACCCAGTTGATCAAGGCCGTGCAGCAACTGCCCAACCCCAGCTTCATCGTCGCCACCGACATCGGCATCTTCCACAAGATGCACGAGGTGGCGCCCGGCAAGCTGCTCTTGGAAGCGCCCAGCGGCGGCCGCGGCGCCACCTGCATCTCCTGCGCCCACTGCCCGTGGATGGCGATGAACTGGCTGAGCCGGCTGGAACAGACGCTGACCACCGGCCACAATGAAATCCAGGTGCCGGCCGCGATCGGCGCCAAGGCGGTGCGTTCGATCAACCGCATGCTGGAATTCGCCGGCCAGGCCGGTATCAATATCCGCGGCAAGAGCGGCGATTAAGCCATGTCATCGCGCAAGGCGCACTGGGAGCAGATCTACCGCGACAAGCAGCCGGAAGAGGTCAGCTGGCATCAGCTCGCGCCCGAGCTCTCGCTCGCGCTGATCGCAGCCACCCACTTAGGGCCCGGTGCGCGCCTCCTCGACGTCGGCGGCGGCGCCTCCCGTTTGGTCGACGCCCTGCTCGACCAGGGCTACCGCCAACTCACCATACTCGACATCTCGGCCGCCGCCCTAGCCCATGCCCGTACCCGCCTGGGCGACCGCGCCGACCAGGTGCATTGGCTGGAGGCCGATGCCACCGCCTTCGACCTCGGCCATGAAGTGGACATCTGGCATAGATC
>JAJZTV010000107.1:4124-6995 GCA_021847385.1 Pseudomonadota bacterium
ACCGCGCCGTGTTCCATTTCCTCACCGAAGCGGCCGACCGGGCCGCCTACGTCGACCAGCTCGACCGCCATCTCGCCCCGCATGGCCAAGCCATCATCGCCGCCTTCGCCCCTGACGGCCCCGAACGCTGCAGCAACCTGCCGGTGGTGCGCTACAGCGCCGAAACCCTAGCCGAAACCCTGGGCGACCGATTCCGGCTGATCGAAACCCGCGCCGAACAGCACCTGACCCCGGGCGGTGCCCGCCAGTCCTTTCTCTACCACCGTTTCCGTCGACGCTAGCCCGCCCCAGGCCGCGGTGGCAGAATCAGACCGCCCGATGATGAACAAGGAGGAAGTCCCGATGTCATTCGCCCAAGAATTCAAGGCCTTCGCCATGCGCGGCAACGTGATCGACCTCGCGGTCGGCGTCATCATCGGCGGTGCCTTCGGCAAGATCGTCGATTCCCTGGTCAAGGACATCATCATGCCGCCCTTGGGCAAGCTGCTGGGCGAGGTCGATTTCAAGCAGCTCTATATCAACCTGGGCGACAAGACCTATGACACCCTGGAATTGGCGGAAAAGGCCGGCGCCCCGCTGATCAAATATGGCGCCTTCATCAATACCCTGGTCGACTTCACCATCGTCGCCTTGGCCATCTTCGTCGCCATCAAGGCCATCAACCGGCTCAAACGCGCAGAACCGGCGGCACCGGCCGAGCCGCCGCCAACCCCGGAAGACATCTTGTTGCTGCGCGAGATTCGCGATGCCCTCAAAAAATAAGGCTATATTGCCTAATACCTTTCCCAGGAGAATCATCATGATGCGTATGAAATCCCTTGCCCTTCTAGCCGCCCTCGGCCTGACGGCCGCCGCGCAGGTCTACGCCACAGACGATCGATATTATCTGGTGCCCTCCATCGGCTATATCTCGCCGGACGGCGATCGCAAGGCCGACAACGGCTGGGGCCTGGGCCTGGGCGCCGGCAAGGTGCTCGATGAAAACTGGAACCTCGAACTCGGCGCCCGCTACAACAGCATGGATCGCAATGCCGGCGGCAGCTACGACCAATATGGCCTAGGCCTGGATGCCCTGCGCTTCTTCAAGCGCGATGCCGATTTCGCTCCCTACGCGGTCATGGGCCTCGGCTATCTGCGCAGCAAGATTCCGGGCGATTCCGACAATGGCCTGATGGCCAATCTCGGCCTGGGTTTCCTCAAGCAGTTGAGCGACAGCGTCGGCCTGCGCGCCGATGCCCGTTACCGCTGGAACGACAACAATCTAGCCGGCGTGAATGCCGGCAGTTTCGGCGATTGGCTGGTTACCGTCGGCTTGCAAATCCCGCTGGGCGCCAAGCTGGCGCCCACCCCGCCCGCACCGCAGGCCGCGCCGGCACCCGCCCCGCAGGCCGCCTCCGCCCCTGCGGCAGAGCCGCCCAAGGCCCAAGCAACCAACGCCCTGGACACGGCCAAGCCGGGCGACGTGATCGTCATCCTGCACGGCGTCAACTTCGAGTTCGATTCGGCCAAGCTGCGGCCGGACGCCATCGGCATCCTCGACGAGGCCGTCGCTGCACTCAAGCGGCGTAGCGACATCAAGGTCGACATCGTCGGCCATACCTGCAACATCGGCACCGAGGCCTACAACCAAGGCCTGTCCGAGCGGCGCGCCAAATCGGTCTACGATTTCTTCGTCGCCCATGGCATTGCCGCCGAACGCCTGGCCAGCCGTGGCTTCGGCGAGACCCAGCCGGCCTTCAGCAATGCCACGCGCGAGGGCCGCGCCAAGAACCGCCGCGTCGAGCTGCATGTGAAATAATCGCGCATTGCCAGCCACACAGGCCGCACCGGCTCGCCGCTGCGGCCTTTTCTTTTGGAGCGATGACATGGCCCGACCCGATCTGACCGAACACACCCTGAGTTCCGACACCGTCTATCAAGGCCGCTTGCTGCATGCCAAGCTCGACCGGGTGCAACTGCCCAACGGCAAGGAGTCCAGCCGGGAATACCTGATCCACCCCGGTGCCGCCGTGATCGTGCCGGTGTTCGACAACGGCGACATCCTGCTCGAGCGGCAACATCGTTACCCTTTACGCCGCGACTTCCTGGAACTGCCGGCCGGCAAATTCGATCCGAACGAAAGCGAGCTGGACTGCGCCCAGCGCGAACTGTTGGAAGAAACCGGTTATGCCGCCGATGCCTGGCATTACCTGGCGACGTTCTACCCGTGCATCGGCTATTCGGACGAGCGGCTGGTGTTCTATCGGGCGACCGGCCTTAAACACGTCGGCGACAACCCCGACCACGACGAATTCCTGGAGCTACTGCGGGTGCCGATGAGCGAGGCGCTGGAGATGGTGCGCGATGGCCGCATCTGTGAAGGCAAGACGGTGATGGGCCTGCTCTGGTTGGAGCGCTTCGGCCTGCCTGGTTAGGGCGGCTCAGTTGAGCCAGCGGACCAGATAAAACAGCCGGAACCCTTCGGAAGAACGGGAAGGACCGGAGGCGATGGCCGCATGATAGCCTGCCTCGGGCTTGGCCGCTGCCAGGGCGGCGGCCTCGGATTCATATACCGTCACCACGCCTTCCGGGAAGCGCTTACGGCTACGCACTTGCGGGGCATAGATCACGACATAATCGGTCTTGACCACCTGGCCAGCGGCATCCGATACCAGGCTGGCGATGGACTCGGCCATCAGTTCGGTTTGTTGCCGGTCGGTGCGAATTGCAGCACCTTGGCGTCCTGCTCCTCGTCGGAATAGAACGGCCGCTCATTGCGCGACAAGCCCAGGGCCTCGGCCAATTCGGCCTCGCGCGCCGCGATCAGACTGAAACACATGCGGATGTTCTCTACCGTCGCCGAGGACAGCGGGCTGTCCATGCCGTCAGATC
>JAJZTV010000108.1 GCA_021847385.1 Pseudomonadota bacterium
CATCCGCGGCCTGGTGACCCTGCCCGATGTCTATTTACGCATCAACGAGCTGATCGAAGACCCCAACAGTTCGAGCAATGACATTGCGCGCGTGGTCAAGCAGGATGCCAGCTTCACCATGCGCCTGCTGAAGTTGGCCAACAGCGCCCTGTACAGCTTCCCGTCCGCGATCGATTCGGTGGACAAGGCCATCGCCATCATCGGCACCGCACAGGTGCGCAACCTGGCCTTGTCGCTCTCGGTGGCACGCAGCTTCGCCGGCCTGCCCAACGACCTGGTCTCGATGGAAAACTTCTGGAAGCATAGCCTGCTGTGTGCCCTATCGGCCCGCCATCTCGCCAAACTGACACGCCGGTGCGAGCCGGATGCGCTGTTCACAGCCGGCCTGCTGCATGACATCGGCGAACTCATCATCTTCAACCGCTTGCCGCAGCAGGCCAAGCAAGCCCTGACGACTGTGTTGGATGCCGAAGGCGAGCTCCCGATCTATCAGGCCGAGCGCGCGACCATGGGCTTCGACCACAGCGCCGTCGGCGGCGAGCTGGCCCGGGCGTGGAACCTGCCGGCGCTGCTGGAAGAGTGCATTTCGCACCACCACAACCTGGCCAAGGCCGACAAGCATCCGCGCGAGGTCGCCTTGATCCACTTGGCGAACATCATCGCCCAGATGGCCGAGATCGACAGCACCGAGTTGGATGACGTCGAGCCGATCGACCCGAAGGCATGGGAAGTCACCGGACTCGATGCCGAGGTGATCGAACCGACCATGCGTGCCGCGCAAGGCGAGCTCGCCGAAGTCGAAAAGCTGTTCCTGGAATAATCCAGGCGGAGCACCCGCGACCATGGCCATCGCCCACTCTCTCCCGCCTGCCCTGCCCGGCTTCGAGCATATCCGCCGTCGCTGGGACGACAACCTCGGCACGGTCAACGCCCGCATCCTGCCTGGCGAGCTCTATGTAACCGCGAGCGACGAAGGGGTGACCACGACGCTAGGTTCCTGCATTTCGGCCTGCATCCGCGACCGCGTCAGCGGCATCGGCGGCATGAACCACTTCATGCTGCCGAGCGATGGCAGCGATCCCGCAGCGCTCAAGGCCTCCAACCTGAGTGCGGCCACCCGCTATGGCAATCATGCGATGGAACATCTAATCAACGCGATCATGCGTAACGGCGGCCGGCGCGAGAACCTGGAGGTCAAGATATTCGGCGGCGGCCGCATCATCGCCAACATGACCGACGTCGGCCTGCGCAACATCGCCTTCGTTCGGCACTACTTGGCGATGGAGGGCTTGCAAATCGCCTCGCAAGACGTCGGCGATGTCTTTCCGCGCATGGTCGCCTACTTTCCAGCTACCGGTCGCGTACGCGTGAAACGGCTGCGCTCGCTGCACAACAACACGATTGCCAGCCAAGAACAAAAATACATCGAAAGCATCAAGCGGCAACCGGTTTCCGGCGATGTGGAGTTGTTCTGAGCCGGTTTCCGGCCAGATTCGCCGCAGCGGCGAAAATCGGCCTAGAATGAAGCGGTGTGGCATTCCCCTTGCCACTTAAGCCTGCATAGGAGGACACCGATGTCAGCAAGGCATCCCATTGTCGCGATGACGGGTTCGACCGGCTCCGGCCTGTCGACCGTACGGCATGCGTTCAAGGATATCTTCCGTCGGCTCGACATCAAACCGGCCATCGTCCATGGCGATGGCTTCCGCCGCTATTCCGAGCGGCAGTTCACCGCGCTGCTGCAAGAAGCGCGCGGCAGCGGCCGCCACCTGTCCTGGTTCGGACCGGAGTGCAATCACTTCCAAGAATTGGAGGCCTTCTTCAAGGCCTATGCCGAAACGGGTAGCGGCATCACCCGCGACTATGCCCATAATGCGGCGCGCGCACGCGAGTTGGCCGTGGCGGTTGGCGAGTTCACGCCCTGGCAACCGCTGCCGCCCGGCAGCGATCTCCTGTTCTACGAAGGTCAGCATGGCGGCGTGGTGGCCCAGACTTGGACCCGGCGCAAGGTCGATGCCCGCCACTTTCCGGCCGAGATCGACCGCCGCGTCGGCCGCAAAGGCGTGGATGTCGCCCAGTATGTGGATCTGCTCATCGGCGTGGTGCCCGCGATCAACCTGGAATGGATTCAGAAAATCCACCGCGATTGCAACAAGGCACAATGCACGCAGGAAGAAACGGTGGAAACGATCCTGCGTCGGATGGATGACTATATCCATTACATCGTGCCGCAATTCGGCCTGACCGACGTCAACATCCAACGCATGCCTCTGGTGGACACCTCCAACCCTTTCGTCGCACGCGACGTGCCGCAGGCGGACGAATCCATCCTGGTCATCCATTTCCGCGACCGCGAGCGCCACGATTTCACCGAACTGATGCGCCGCATTCCAGACGCGCGCATGTCGCGGCCGACCACGATGATCGCCCCCGGCGGCAAGCTCAAACATGCCCTGGAGGCAATCTGCTCACCCATACTGCGCGAGCTGATGGAGCAGCGGCAGCAGGCCTTGGCCGCCTAGGTACCAGCCCTGCACCGGATTAACGCGGATGCCCTATTCAAGACCGTCCCTTGGCCGTTTCCCGATCTTGCTCTGGCTGGGATTCGCCCTCTGGTTCGGCTTTAAGCCTGGTGTGCCCGTATCATGGGTAATCGGCAAATCCGAGTCCGCCGGCTTGCAGCACTTGGGCAAGCCGGCCTACGACCAGTTGCCGTGCACCCTCGGCGCCACCTTCGCCGAGGTCGATGGCGACCATGGCGCAACACCGTCGAATGCCGCCGGCATCGTGGTCGCCTGGCTCAAGGTACGCAGCGACAAATAGCCCTGGCTACATCGAAACCACGCCTGCGACGAACAGACGGGCTATAGTAAAGGCGCCAAGATAATAGCGGTTATCGCAAGGAGTTCAGCTTATGGCCATGGACGAAACCAAGACCCGCGTCGTCATCTTGACCGACGCCTATCGAATCAGCGGCCAGATCGACCTCGTGCCCGGCGCGCGCATCACCGATTTCCTGCATGAAGCCCGCGCCTTCATCGCCGTCACCCACGCCGAGGTTTGGGAAATCGGCGGCCGGAAAGTGCTCGCCGCCCCCTTCATCAATGTCAGCCGCGACCATATCCACGTCGTTACGCCGGAAAGCTGATTCGAGTTGAATCGCCGAGCGCTGCCGCGCTCAAGCAGTAAAACATGGGCCGGCTCCTGACAGGTTGCCGTTGACAGCCGGGCGGGCAGCCCGAATAATTGGATCATGACTGCACTTCACCAGCCCTCCATCCGAATCAAGCCGTGCCTGCGCCTGCGCGTATGGCGCAGTGTCATGCCGTCTGGGGCCTGGAGTCGAATGTACTAAGTAATTAACAGCACCGAATCCAAAAAGGCCACAGACACCCTCTGTGGCCTTTTTTATTTTGCAGTCCGTATCCGCAGGAGAATGAGATGTCGTTACCGGCCGCCTTTTTATCGGTGATCCTGATCTGGTCGACCACGCCGCTTGCCATCAAATGGAGTGCGCTCGCCGCCGGGCCGAGCTTTGCCGTATTTGCACGCATGGCGCTCGGCGTGCTGCTCAGCCTCGTCCTGGCCGGTATCCTGCGCATTCGCCTGCCGTTGCACCGCAAGGCCTGGCAGACCTACCTCGTCGGCGGCATCAGCGTATTCCTCGCCATGAGCCTGACCTACTGGTCGTCGCAATACATTAGCTCCGGCCTGATCTCGGTGCTGTTCGGCCTATCGCCGCTGATCACCGGGGTGGCAGCCGCCTACTGGCTGGAAGAACAGTCCCTGACCCCGACCAAACTCGCCGGCATGCTGCTTGGCCTGGGCGGCCTGGCCTTGGTGTTCCATGAGAGCCTGGAACTGGGCGGCCATGCCTTGGCCGGTATCAGTGCCCTACTCGGTGCCGTATTGGCCCAATCCATCGGCCTAGTTTGGATCAAGCGGATCGGCGACAACAGCTCGCCGGTCGCGCTCAATCTGGGCGGACTGTTGGTGGCGCTGCCGCTGTTCTTTTTGGTTTGGTTGTGGCGCGATGGCCACTGGCCGACGGCCCTGCCCGAACGCGCCGGCGCCGCCATACTTTATCTAGCGCTCTTTGGCTCGGTGATCGGCTTCGTGGCCTATTTTTATATGATCCGCCACATGCAGGCCGGCAGCGTCGCCCTGATCACGTTGATCACACCGGTGCTGGCCCTGCTGCTCGGCCATCGCCTGGATGGCGAAGCGGTAAGCAACCTGGTCTGGCTGGGTACCGGCGGCATCATGGCCGGCCTCAGCCTGCACCAATGGGGCGAGCGCTGGCTCAGGGCGATCGCCGTCCGTCGGTGAGCACCGGGCCGGCCTGCTGCCTGAATCGAACCGACTCAGGGCAGGTTCGGCAGATCGCCCGGCAACGGCGGTAGGATGCTGCGCTCTTCGGCGGCTTGTTGCCGCTCGCCATGGATGAGCAGGTGGAATTGACGCGGCGAATCGGCATTGGCCTCGGCCTCGCCGTAGCTGATCTTGCCCTCTCGATGAAGCTTGGCCAGAGCCTGATCGAAGGTCTGCGACTCGGCCATCAGGTGTTCTTCCATGCGCTGCTTGATCTCGTCCAAGCGCCCTTCGCGGATCAATTGCTGCATGCCGGGGTCGACAATGAAGATCTCCAGGGCGGCCACCCGCTGGCCGTCGACCGTGCGCACCAAGCGCTGGGCGACGATGGCGACCAGACACGACGCCAAGTCGAACAGGACGGTGTTGCGCTGATCGAGCGGGAAGAAGTTGACGATGCGGGTCAACGCCTGATGGCTGTTGATGGCATGCAGCGAGGACAGGCACAACTGGCCGGTATTGGCGTAATTGATGACGTGATGCATGGTCTGGCGGTCACGGGTCTCGCCGATCATGATCATGTCCGGTGCCTCGCGCAGGGCATTGATCAAGGCACTGTCGTACGATTCGGTGTCGGCCCCGATCTCGCGCTGGCTGATCACGGCCTGCTTGCGTTGAAACACAAACTCGACCGGGTCTTCCACAGTCAGGATATGTCCCGGCATATTGGCGTTGCGATGCTCGACCATGGCGGCCATGGTGGTGGACTTGCCGGAACCCGTGGCGCCGACCACCAGGATCAGACCATGCTTTTCCATGGCCAGCCGACCGAGGATTTCAGGCAGCGCCAAATCAACCAGCGCCGGCACTGTCGAGGACAGCCGCCGGACGACCATGGCAACGGTGCCACGTTGACGGTAGAGATTGACCCGAAAGCGACCGACACCGTCCAGGCTGTAACCGAAATTGAGTTCGTTGCGCGCCTCGAACTGCTGTACCCGGCCGGCATCCATCAACTCATAGGCCAACTGCTTGACGCCTTCGGCAGTCAAATCCGGCATCGCGACGGGATGGACGACGCCGGCCACCTTGATGCCGACCGGCGCGCCGGCCGTGAAGAACAAGTCGGATGCCTGCTTCTGAACCATAGCCTGGAGAAACTGCACGATTGTCGACATGATGCTCCCCTCATCCTTATATAGGCGCAGTATAGCCTCCAGCCAGCCTCAAGGCTTTTCCCGCTTGGTAGAGACGAACCGGATGCCAAGTTTAAGAGTTGTACTAATATGCGCCCAAGCGAAACACGGGCGGAGGATACGACAATGATCACCAAAGATTTCACTAGCGTCTGGACCTGGCTCGGTTTGTGCGGCCTACTGCTGGCGAGCCCGGCGCAAGCCGCCGCACCGACCGAGGACAAGGGCCAGTTTCTCGGCGGCATTGCCACCGAGTACCCGGCTTGGTTCAAGGAGAGCTTCCTGCATCTGAAGGAGGACATCGCCGAGGCCACGGCGGCCGGCAAGCGGGTGATGGTCATCTTCCATCAAAACGGCTGTCCCTATTGTAACGCCCTGGTCGAACGCAACCTGAGCCAGAAGGACATCGAGGATGGCGTGCGCAAACAGTTCGATGTCGTCGCCATCAATATGTGGGGTGATCGCGAGGTGAGCGGCCTCGATGGCAAGCACTACACCGAGAAAAGCTTCGCGGCCGCCAACAAGGTGCAGTTCACGCCGACCATCCTGTTCTTCGACGAGGCCGGCCAAGTCGTGCTGCGCCTGAACGGTTATCTCCCGCCCGCCCGGTTCAAGACCGCCATCGACTATGTCGGCCAGCGCCAGGAAAAGGCCATGAGTTTCCGCGATTATGCGGCCGCCCACGAACCCGCGCCGGCCAAGAGCGAGATGCACCAGGAGGCCTTCTTCCGCCCCGCCCCGTTCGACCTAAGCCGCAAAAGCAATGCCAAGGGCCGGCCGATTGCCGTTTTCTTCGAACAGAAAGACTGCCCGGCCTGCGATGAGCTACACACCAAAGTGCTGCCGGACCAAGCCACCCGTGCGATCATCGGTAAGTTCGTGGCGGTGCAGCTCAATATGTGGGGCAACGATGCGGTGATCACACCCGATGGCAAGCAGACCACGGCACGCGAATGGGCTAAGGCACTGGATGTGAAATACGCACCGACCATTGTCTTGCTGGATGCCGGTGGCAAAGAGATCATCCGCTCGGAGGCCTTCTTCAAGGTCTTCCATACCCAAGGCATCTTCACTTATGCCGAGAGCGGCGCATACAAGAAAGAGCCGAGCTTCCAGCGCTATTTGGAAGGCAAGGCCGAAGCCATTCGCCAGACCGGCAAAGACGTCGACATCTGGCGGCAGGCCGACGAGCCGGCCGGCAAGCGGCCTTGAACCGACCCGCCCTCTGCCCCTGCGGCAGCGGGCGCGCGCCGGCTGACTGCTGTGGCCCTTATCTGGCGCGAACCGCCTTGCCGGACAATGCTGAACAGTTGATGCGTTCGCGCTACAGCGCCTTTGTGCTGCGCGATGCGGATTACCTCTTGGCCACTTGGCACCCGGATACTCGGCCGGCCACGCTCGATCTCGACGAGAACCCGCCGCCCAAGTGGCTGGGGTTGGAAGTGAAGCGGCATGAAGCACAAGATGCCAGCCACGCCACGGTAGA
>JAJZTV010000109.1 GCA_021847385.1 Pseudomonadota bacterium
CACGCCGACCCCGATCCATGCCAGTGCCGACATCGCGGCGGCCGAGGCCGCCATGCCGACCGGCCCGGTGACCGAGACCAAGGCCTGGATCGAGATGGTGCACCGCTATTTCGCGATGGCGGTCGGTGCCTTGATCGTCGCCTTGAATATCCTGGCCTGGACGCAACGGCGGCAGCTTGGCCACACGCCGTGGGCGGCGACGGTCTTGCTGGCGCTGATCTGCATCCAGGGGGCGTTCGGCGCGTGGACCGTGACCATGAAGCTGATGCCGCTGATGGTGACCATCCATCTGCTGCTGGGCCTGGCCTTGCTGACGGGGCTGGCCTGGCTGGCGGCCGAGCGCACGCCGGCACCGCAGGCCAACGATTGGCGGGCCATGTTCAAGTTGCGGCCCTGGCTATGGCTGGGCTTCGCGCTGTTGATCCTGCAGATTGCCTTGGGCGGCTGGGTCAGCACCAATTACGCCGTGCTCGCCTGCCTGGGTTTCCCCGAATGCAATGGCGTCTGGCTGCCCGAGATGAACTTCGCCGACGGCTTTACCCTGTGGCGCGAACTCGGCCATACCGGCGGCGGCGCGCTGATCCAGACCGATGCCCTGGTCGCCATCCATTGGACCCATCGCTTCGTCGCCTTCATCGTCTTGCCCTATCTGGCTTGGTTGGCCTGGCAGGTGCAGCGCCTGCCGTCGATGCGCAAATTTGCCCGGGCCTTGTGGTATCTGCTCGGCCTGCAGTTCTTGACCGGCCTGTCCAATATCGTGCTCGGCTGGCCCCTGGTCGCGGCCGTTGCCCACAATGGCGGCGCTGCGCTGCTGGTATTGGTCTTGGTTTGGCTGCTCTACCGTAGCCGCGGCGCGGAAGCCGACTGGCCCATGGCCGGCCAAGGCTGGTCCGGCAAGTCTTTGTAATCCTTGACCGGAACGGCGGCAAAAAGGATAATCGCGGGCTCTTTTGGCGCCCGTTTGGCCGAAAGCGCGTGTTTTCCGACGTGGTGATGTAGCTCAGCTGGTTAGAGCGACGGATTCATAATCCGTAGGTCGGCGGTTCAAGTCCGCCCATCACCACCATCCCTTATGTCCGTCATCGTTTTCCTCCACCCGGTTCGCTCTGCCCTGGCGCGCTACAATAGGGCCATTCCCTAGCCAGCTTCACTCATGCCCCGCAAAGTTTTCATCAAGACCTTCGGCTGCCAGATGAACGAGTACGACTCGGCCAAGATGGCGGATGTGCTCGGCGCCGCCGACGGCTTCGAGACCACCGACAAGCCGGAAGAGGCCGACGTCATCCTGTTCAACACCTGCTCGGTGCGCGAGAAGGCGCAGGAGAAGGTGTTCCACGACCTCGGCCGGGTACGCCACCTGAAGCAGGCCAATCCGAATCTGGTGATCGGGGTCGGCGGCTGCGTCGCCAGCCAGGAGGGCGCGGCCATCGTCGAGCGGGCACCCTATGTCGACCTGGTCTTCGGGCCGCAGACCCTGCACCGGCTGCCGCAGATTATGGCCAAGCGCAGCGAGACCGGCCGCGCCCAGGTCGACATCTCCTTCCCCGAGATCGAGAAGTTCGACCACCTGCCGCCGGCCCGGGTCGAGGGCGCCAGCGCCTTCGTCTCGGTGATGGAGGGCTGCAGCAAGTACTGTACCTTCTGCGTGGTGCCCTATACCCGCGGCGAAGAGGTGTCCCGCCCGCTGGAGGACGTGCTGGCCGAGGTGGCCGGCTTGGCCGGCCAGGGCGTGAAAGAGGTCACCCTCTTGGGCCAGAACGTCAACGCCTATCGCGGCGCCATGCCCGACGGCGAGGCGGCCGATTTCGCCCTGCTGTTGGAATACGTGGCCGAGGTGCCAGGCATCGAACGCATCCGCTACACCACCTCGCACCCGCGCGAGTTCACGCCGCGCCTGATCGAGGCCTATGCCAAGCTGCCCAAGCTGGTCTCGCACCTGCATCTGCCGGTGCAGTCCGGCTCCGATCGGGTGCTGATGGCGATGAAGCGCGGCTACTCGGTGCTCGAATTCAAGTCCATCGTGCGCAAGCTGCGCGCGGTGCGGCCCGATCTGTCCCTGGCCTCGGATTTCATCGTCGGCTTCCCCGGCGAGACCGAGGCCGACTTCGAGGCGACGCTGAAGCTGGTCGAGGACATCGGCTTCGACGGCTCGTTCAGCTTCGTCTACAGCGCCCGCCCCGGCACGCCGGCGGCAAGCCTGACCGACAACACCACGCAGGAACAGAAGCTGGAGCGGCTGTATCGCCTGCAGGCCTTGATCGAACAGCAGGCCCAGGCCAACAGCCAGGCGATGGTCGGCACGGTGCAGCGGGTGCTGGTCGAGGGCCCGTCGCGCAAGGACGAGACCGAACTGTCCGGCCGCACCGACAACAATCGCATCGTCAACTTCCCGGGCCATGCCCGGCTGATCGGCCAGTTCGTCCAGGTCCACATCACGAAGGCCTATCCCAACAGCCTGCGCGGCGAGGTGGTGCTGATGGCCGAGACCGCCTGATGGAAGTCCGCTTCGCCGACGTCGACAACACCCGCCTGTCCAATCTGTGCGGCGTGCTGGACGAGAACCTGCGCCAGATCGAGGTGGCGCTGAACATCCGCATCGCCCGCCGCGGTGAGGTGTTCCGCCTGGACGGCGCCCAGGACAAGGTCGAGCAGGCGGCCCGCCTGCTCAAGGATTTCTACCAGCGGGCACGCAAGCCGCTGGACATCGACGACATCCAATTGGCTTTGGTCGAGGCCGGCCACCCGAGCGAGCCGCAGGGCGACCTGCCGGTGCTGATGACCCGGCGCGCCGGCCTGCACGGCCGCACGCCGCGGCAGAACGAGTACATCCGGCAGATCCAGGAGTTCGACGTCACCTTCGGCATCGGTCCGGCCGGCACCGGCAAGACCTATCTGGCGGTGGCCGGCGCGGTCGACGCGCTGGAGCGCGACCTGGTCAAGCGCCTGGTCCTGGTCCGGCCGGCGGTGGAAGCGGGCGAGCGCCTGGGTTTTCTGCCCGGCGACCTGGTGCAGAAGGTCGACCCCTATCTGCGTCCGCTGTACGACGCGCTCTACGACCTGATGGGTTTCGACAAGGCGACCCGCGCCTTCGAGAAGGGCGTGATCGAGATCGCGCCGCTCGCCTTCATGCGCGGCCGCACCTTGAACCACGCCTTCATCATCCTGGACGAGGCGCAGAACACCACGCCGGAGCAGATGAAGATGTTCCTGACCCGGATCGGCTTCGGCTCCAAGACCGTGGTTACCGGCGACGTGACCCAGATCGACCTGGCGCGCGGCCAGAAGAGCGGCCTGATCGAGGCGAACCAGATCCTGCGCGAGGTGCGCGGCATCGCCTTCACCGAATTCAAGAACGAGGACGTCGTGCGCCATCCGCTGGTGGCACGCATCATCGACGCCTACGACGAGTACCATGCCAAGCGCGGCGAATAAGCCGGCCAAGCCCCGGCTGAGCCTGGCCGTGCAATACGCGGTCGGCACCAAGGGCCTGCCGGGCCGGCCGGAGCTGCGGCGTTGGGCCGTCGCGGCTTTGCAGCAGGACGTCCGAGCCACGCTGCGCCTCGTCGGCGAGGCCGAGGGCCGGCAACTGAACAAGGATTTCCGGGGCAAGGATTACGCGACCAATGTGCTGACCTTTGTCTATGGCGAAGAGCCTGAGACCGGCGCCTTGACCGGCGACATCGTGCTTTGCGCGCCGGTGGTGGCGCGCGAGGCCAAGGAGCAGAAAAAGCCGCTGGCGGCGCACTATGCCCATCTCGTGGTGCACGGTTTCCTGCATCTGCAGGGCTACGACCACGAGGTCGAGACGGATGCCACTGTCATGGAAGCCCTGGAAAGCTTTATCATTCAGTCATTGGGTTACCCCGATCCCTACAATGAACGACGACAGTAGTAGCCGACCTAGCCTTATCGAACGCCTCACCTCCTGGCTCCTGCGCGAGCCGGAAGACCGCGAGCAGTTGCTGGAAGTCCTGCACGCCGCCTACGACAACAACCTGCTCGACGCCGACGCCCTGACCATGATCGAGGGCGTGCTCCAGGTGTCCGAGCGCCAGGTGCGCGAGATCATGATCCCGCGCGCCCAGATGGATGTGGTCGACATCAGCGACCCGCCGGAAAAACTCCTGCCCTTTGTCATCGAGACCGCCCACTCCCGTTTCCCCGTGGTCGACGGTGAGCGCGACGACGTGGTCGGCATCCTGCTGGCCAAGGACCTGCTGCGGGTCTGCACCGGCGAGGAGATGGACCTGCGCGACTGGCTGCGCCCGGCCATCTTCGTGCCCGAATCGAAGCGGCTCAACGTGCTGCTGCGCGAGTTTCGCGCCTCGCGCAATCACATCGCCATCGTGGTCGACGAATACGGCGGCGTCGCCGGCCTGGTCACCATCGAGGACGTGCTGGAGCAGATCGTCGGCGACATCGAGGACGAATACGACTACGACGAGGCCGAGGCCAACATCCTGCGCGACAAGAGCGGTGGCTGGCGGGTCAAGGCGCAGACCGAGATCGCCGACTTCAACGAGACCGTCGGCGCCAAACTGCCGGAAGAAGAATTCGATACCGTCGGCGGCCTGGTCATGAACCGCTTCGGCCGGCTGCCCAAACGCGGCGAGACGATCGAGATCGACGGCTTCCGCTTCCAGATCCTGCGCGCCGACAGCCGCCGGCTGTATAGCTTGCTGGTCGAACAGCTGCCGCAGGCTTCGCTGCTATAACCCTGCTCGGCGACGGCTTGTCTTTTTGCCGACCTGCCATTACCTTACGCGGGTTTCCACGTGAGTGAGCACGAACATCATGCAACAGGGCTGGGGCGATTTTCTGAAGGGCCAAGGGGCCGTCATCGACCAGGGCAAGGTCGCCGACTTCGGTGCCTTGCATGAAGAGCTGCACACCGCGCGCGACGGCCTGGTCGTCGCCGATCTCTCCCACTTCGGCCTGATCGCCTTCAACGGCGAAGAAGCGCAAGATTTCCTGCACAAGCAAGTCACCAACGACATGCGTTCCCTCGCGCCCGAGGCCGCGCTGTTCGCCGGCTTCTGCACGGCCAAGGGCCGCATGCTGGCCAATTTCCTGGTGTTCAAGCGCGACGCCGACATCCTGCTGATGTTGCCGGAAGCCATTCGCGAGGCCACGCAAAAACGGCTGGCGATGTTCATCCTTAGAGCCAAGGTCAAGGCGCGCGACGCCGGGGCCGAGTGGGTGCGCCTGGGCCTGAACGGCATCGGCGCGCGCGAGACCCTGGTCAACGCCATCGGCGCCGCGCCCGACGGCATGATGGCCGTGGTCCACACCGACACCACCTTCGCCGTGCAGCTGGGCGACAACCGCTTCGACCTCTTCGTCGCGCCCGACCACGCCCAAACCGTGTGGCAGGCCCTGGTCACCGAGGCCCGCCCGGTCGGCGCCGCCGCCTGGGATTGGCTGATGGTGCGCAGTGGCGTGCCCATCGTCGAGCCGGCCACGCAAGATCAGTTCGTGCCGCAGATGGCCAATATGGACACCCTGCATGGCGTCAGTTTCCAAAAGGGTTGCTACCCCGGCCAGGAGATCGTCGCCCGCACCCAATACCTGGGCAAGGTCAAACGCCGCACCTATCTCGCCCACGTCGAGGCCGAGGCCAAGGCCGGCGACGAACTCTACAGCCCCGACCTCGCCGGCCAGGCCTGCGGCCTGGTCGCCAACGCGGCGCCGGCACCGGGCGGCGGCAGCGACTTGCTGGCGGTGATCCTGGTCGCCAGCTTCGAGGCCGGCGATGTCCGACTGAAGGGCCTGGATGGCCCGCGCCTCGCCTTCGAGCCGCTGCCCTACAGCTTGTGAGTGCCCACTACTACGTGTGGTACCGGGTGCCGGAGGGTGTGGCGGCCGAGGCCGAGACCGCAGTGCGTGCCTTGCAGGCGCGGCTAGCTTGCCGCAGCGGCATCGGCGGCCGCTTATTGAAAAAGCGCGATGCGCCCGAGACCTGGATGGAGGTCTACGAAGGCGTGGCCGAGCCGCAGGCCTTCGAGCGGCAGCTGCAGGAACTGGTCGAGCGCTATGACGTAGAGATGTTTCTCGATGGGGGCCGTCACGTCGAATGTTTCGTCGGCGAGGCGGACGCGATCCGAAGCGGTGTCAAAGGGGACGAGTGATGGCGAGCAAACCGGGCGAGCGCAAGCTGCAAATCCTGCAAGTGTTGGCCGAGATGTTGGAGAACCCGCAGGCGGAAAAGGTCACCACCGCCGGCTTGGCCGCACGGCTCGACGTGTCCGAGGCTGCGCTCTACCGCCACTTCGCGAGCAAGGCCCAGATGTACGAGGGCCTGATCGAATTCATCGAGGGCACGCTGTTCAGCCTGATCAATAAGCTATCCACCGACGAGACGCGCGGCGTCGAACAGGCGCGCGCCATCCTCGCGCTGCTGCTCGGCTTCGCCGAAAAGAACCCCGGCATGACCCGGGTGCTGACCGGCGAGGCCCTGGTCAACGAGAACGAGCGCCTGCAAGTGCGGATGAACCAACTGTTCGACCGGCTGGAGGCCAGCCTGCGCCAGGCCCTGCGCATCGCCGGTACACAGAACGACCTGGCCGAAGGCGTCGATGCCAACGCCGCTGCGAACCTGTGCCTGAGCTTCATCCACGGCCGCTGGCAGCAGTTCGTCAAGAGCGGCTTCAAGCAGAAGCCGAGCGCGCAGTGGGAAGCGCAGTGGCCGTTGTTGATGCGGGCGGTGACGCCGTAGCTCCGGCCGTCATTCCCACGCAAGTGGGAATCCATAACGGCTGCTGTTTGTAGGTTGGCTTTACAAATAACGCAGGGTTTTTCGTGCACGGTGGGCCGTTAGCCGGGGCCGCCCGGCAGCGGGTTACTTTTCTTGCGCGGCCAAGAAAAGTAACCAAAAGAAGGCCGCCCCGCTGTCGCCGACACCCCCGTGCGCGTCACAGTTGCGCGGGCGGCTCGCCAACTCGCC
>JAJZTV010000110.1 GCA_021847385.1 Pseudomonadota bacterium
TTCGAGTCTAGTCGCCCAATTTACGATTAGGAGGCGGTCGCTCTATCCACTGAGCTACGCGGGCGTTAGGCTCAATTCTACCTGAGCCAAGTGGGCTTCCCAAGCTTCCCAAATATTTCCCAAAACGGTTTGTGATTACGTGTGATTTTGAATGACACCAAACCACGCAAAGCCATGCCAAAAGCCATTTTCGACGGGCATCTCCGCACCGTCGTTGTTATTTAACCTCCCCTTAGGAGGGGGATGCTCTATCCACTGAGCTACGGGGGCAGAAACGCAGATTCGCGTTCGGCCTGAATTTTACCCCAGCACTACCTGGATGCCCATGGCAGGAACCCCAGGCCTGGCCTGTTTTTACAGCATCGGCTTGAAGTCATTGTCCGCAGCGCGAATAATGAAAGCGTGATCCTTACGAAAGCAGAGACCATGACCATATTGAACCAACAAGACCTACAAGCCGTGCGCACCGCGCTCGACCAGCGCAAAAGCACGTTGCTCGCCGAGATTCGCACGGCCCTGGACGACAGCGGCGATACCCAGTTCCGCGAGGTCCTCGGCGGCTCGCCCGGCGACAGCAGCGACGAGGCCTTGGCCGCGAGCCTGGCCGATTTGTCGGCGGCACGCATCGACCGTGAGGTCCGCGAATATCGCGCCTTGGAGGCGGCCGAGCAGCGCCTGGGCGATGCTGGCTTCGGCACCTGCGTCGATTGCGCTGCAGCCATTCCGCTGGCCCGTCTGGTCGCCAATCCGGCCGCGACCCGTTGCGTGCAATGCCAGGAAATGTTCGACAAAACCCATGCCGGTCAGGCGCACGGCTCTTTATAATCACGCCTTCTCATCCCACTGACGACGGGGCGTTTCGCCCCGTTAGTTTTTTATGCCGCTGCTCACCCTCGATAAACTGGAACTCGCCTACGGCCACTGGCCCTTGCTCGACAACGCCTCACTGGTGTTGGACAAGGGCGACCGGGTCGGCCTGATCGGCCGCAACGGCACCGGCAAGTCCAGCCTGCTCAAGGTTGTCGCCGGTGAGACCCGGCCCGATGCCGGCGAGGTTTGGCGCCAGCCGGGCTTGCGTGTGGCCTATGTGCCGCAGGAGCCCGCGTTCGAACCCGGCCACAGCGTGTTCGACGCGGTGGCCGAGGGCCTGGGCGAGGCCAAGCGCTTTATCGTGGACTATCACGCCGCCGCCCATCGGGTGGCCGAGGGCGACGAAGCGGCGCTCGCCGACCTGGAGCGGCTGGGCCACGAGTTGGAAGTGCACGATGCCTGGCGCCTGAACAGCCGGGTCGACGAGACCCTGACCCGTCTCGGCCTGCCGGCCGATACCCTGGTCGAGACCTTGTCCGGCGGTCTGAAGAAACGGGTGGCCCTGGCCCGCGCCCTGGTCGCCGAACCGGAACTGTTGCTGCTCGACGAGCCGACCAACCATCTCGATTTCGAGGCCATTACCTGGCTGGAGGAGCTGCTGGTCGGCTTTGCCGGTGCGCTTTTCTTTATCACCCACGACCGGCGCTTTCTCGACAACGTCGCCAACCGCATCGTCGAACTCGACCGCGGCCAGCTACGCAGCTATCAAGGCAACTTCGCCGCCTATCAACGCGCCAAGGCCGAACAGTTGGAAGTGGAGGCGGTGCATAACCGCAAGTTCGACAAGTTCTGGAAGCAGGAAGAGGTGTGGATCCGCAAGGGCATCGAGGCCCGGCGTACCCGTAACGAAGGCCGGGTGCGCCGGCTGGAAGACCTGCGCCGGCAGCGGGCGGCGCGGATCGAGCGCATCGGCCAGGTCGAGTTCGCGCTGGATGCCGGCGAGCGCTCGGGCAAGCTGGTGGCCGAGCTGGAGCACGTCAGCCACGGCTATGGTGGCCGCACGCTGCTGCGCGATTTCTCCACCCGCATTCTGCGCGGCGACAAGATCGGCCTGATCGGCCCCAACGGCGCCGGCAAGACCACGCTGATCCGCTTGATCTTGGGCGAACTGCAACCCGACAGTGGCCGCGTGCGCCAAGGCACCCACCTCAACGTCGCCTACTTCGACCAGTTCCGCAATGCGCTGGACGACGAGGCGACGCTGATCGACACCATCGCGCCCGGTTCCGATTACGTCGAGATCGGCAACGAGCGCAAGCATGCCATTTCCTACCTGGAGTCCTTCCTGTTCCCGGCCGAGCGGGCACGGGCCAAGGTCTCGGCCCTGTCCGGCGGCGAGCGCAACCGCCTGTTGCTGGCCCGCTTGTTCGCGCGGCCGGCCAATCTACTGGTCTTGGACGAACCGACCAACGACCTCGACATCGATACCCTGGAGCTGCTCGAACAACTGCTGCAGGACTATCCGGGCACCGTGCTCCTGGTTTCGCACGACCGCGCCTTCCTCGACAACGTGGTCACCCAGTCCATCGTGTTCGAGGGCGCAGGCAAACTGACCGAGATCGCCGGCGGCTACGACGATTGGCTGCGTTATCGCGCGGGCCGCAGCCAGGCCGCGGAACGGCCGAAGGCGGAGAAACCGAAAGAGGCGGCCAAATCAGCGGCCAAGCCGGCCAAGTCGGGCCTGAGCTACAAAGAGAACAAGGAACTGGAGACGATTCCCGGCCGCATCGAGGCCTTGGAGCAGGAACAAGCCGCGGTGGCGGCCAGCCTGACCGACCCGGCCATCTATCGCGACAAGCCCGATCAGGTGAAGACGCTGAACGAACGCGCCGGTGCGATCGAGGAAGAACTGCTGGCGCTGCTCGCGCGCTGGGAAGCGCTGGAGGCCAAGCGCTAACCGGGTTTCTAGTGTGGGTGCCTCAGCCGATTAGCTTTTCTCCGGCATTTTTTACACTTAGGAAGAAAGAGGAGGCGCCAATCATTTGAATCAACCGGCACGCTTTTTTCTAGCCGTAAGGGCGCCACGGCATCATTTCCAGATACCGCTTGGGCTGCCTATCCATATAGGCAATGAGTTTGTCGACGATTTCAGCGGCGGGCGTGCCATTTGCCTTTTCGGACTGATATAAGGCCATGCGCTCCGATGCCACTCTAGAGGCTTCCTGCTCGAAATAGGCCTTGCTCTCCGCTGTCACTGGCTGGCCTGTTCCGGTGTAGCGGATGGGGCCGCTGCCATCGACCAAACCGCTGATGTCCAAAAGTGGCTGATCCGGCCCTTTGGCTAATTCATATGCCGCCTTTTCAGCCCAGATGGGGTCCGAGTGGGCATTTTCTGAAATCCAGCTTCGCTGTGGGGTGGCTTCGTGCGAAATGTTTGGGTTGTCCGCGAGGGCTCTTGCCGTTTCGGAAATCGCTACCGAATCGGCAATTGTTGCCGCATTGGCGGCAATGGTCTGCGGCTGGTGTGACTGGATTCGAGATTGGGTGGCTGGGCTGGCAACAGCCTGGCCGGGCTGAACGATTGTGGATTGGGTCATCATGAGCCTCCGGTTTTTTGGGTTTGTCGTCAGCTAGAAGCAAACCGCGTACCACATTGATGCGCTGGAGTAGGAGCAAGTGGCGGTAACAGTAACAGCCAGCTGGTTATCCCGGCCATTTGACGCTGAACGAACGCGCCGGTGCGATCGAGGAAGAACTGCTGGCGCTGCTCGCGCGCTGGGAAGCGCTGGAGGCCAAGCGCTAAGGCCAGTGGGCGACCTCGACGCGGTTGCGGCCACTGTCCTTGGCCCTGAGCAGGGCGGCGTCGGCATGCTGGATCGAATCCTGGATCGGGTAGCCGGGGCGCAGATAGCCGAGACCGAACGAGGCGGTCATCTTGATCGTCGTGCCGGGGGCGATTTCGATATTCATGTTCGCCAAGTCTTCGCGGAGATGGTTGATCCGCTTCTCGGCGCTCTTCAAATCCGTGTTGGGTAGGCAGATCAGAAATTCCTCGCCGCCATAGCGGTAGATCGAATCGTATTTGCGGATCGAGCGGCTGACGTACTGGGCGGTGGCCTGCAGTACGGTATCGCCGGCGATATGGCCATGGGTGTCGTTCACCTGCTTGAAGTAATCCATGTCCATCAAGGCGATCACGCAAGGGTGCTCGGTGCGGCCGGCCCGTTCCTTTTCTTCGATCAAGCGATGGAACAGGGCATAACGGTTGCCGGTGCCGGTGAGCTGATCGACCGCGCACACCCGTTGCAGCAGGGTGTACTGGAATTGCCGCGCCTCCATCTGAAAGCTGATGGCCAGGTCCATGAAGCGATCGTATTCCGCCGCGTCGATCGGCCCGCCCGCGTCATGCCGACGCAGCATGATGCGCGCGGCATCGTGCATGGCCTGGTGCCGTTCTTCCAGGTCTTCGAACAGCGGCTCGTCCTTGAACAACTGCTTGCCATCCCGGTCGTACCATTTGCCGAAATTGCACAGGTGATGCGCATCGTTCGCCAGATTGCACGGGTCGATGGCCTCGTTGCACAACAGGCCGCGGATCAATGCCTTCAGCCAGGCGGCATGGCTGCCCATGGCGGCATTGAGGTCGTCCAAGGCCGAAAATGTCCGGTTCGTGAGTTTGACTGTGCTATCCATGTCTTCGGGTCCGAAGGCGAATCAGGGTTCAGGATAGACAGCTTGCTGCGTTAAGCAAAGTGCGCGGCATCAGGCCACGGCCTGCGGCCATGTCCAGTTGGCGACATCGGGGCGGTCCACGCCGTGCTCATAGGCATAGGCACGGCACTCGATCTGGCTGTCCCTGAGCTTTTCTTTCACGTGGGCGCCGGCCACCAACAGCCCCGGTACCCGGTTGATGACGTCGATGGCGAGCGAATAGCGGTCGATCTCGTTTTGGATGGCGAGCTCCAAGGGCGTGTTGATGTTGCCCTTCTCCTTGTAGCCGCGCACGTGCAGGTTAGGGTGGTTGCGGCGGCGATAGGCCAGCCGATGGATCAGCCACGGATAGCCGTGGAAGTTGAAGATGATCGGTTTGTCCACGGTGAACAGGCTGTCGAAGTCGCGGTCGGACAGGCCATGCGGGTGTTCGCTCGCCGGCGTCAGCTTGTAGAGGTCAACCACGTTGATGAAGCGGATCTTCAGTTGCGGGAAGTGTTCGCGCAGCAGGCACACTGCCGCCAAGGCTTCTTGGGTCGGCACGTCGCCGCAACTGGCCAGCACCACGTCCGGTTCCTGGTCCTGGTCGTTGCTGGCCCAATCCCAGATGCCGATGCCTTTGGTGCAGTGATGGATGGCGGCCGCCATGTCCAAAAATTGCAGGTGCTTCTGCTTGTCGCAGACGATCACGTTCACGTCGTTGCTGCTCTTCAGGCAATGATCGGCCACCGAGAGCAGGCAATTAGCATCGGGCGGCAGGTAGATGCGGGTGACCGACGGGCTCTTGTTCACCACCACGTCGAGGAAGCCGGGGTCTTGATGGGTGAAACCGTTGTGGTCTTGGCGCCAGACGGTGGAGGTGATAAGCAGGTTGAGCGACGACACCGGCGCCCGCCACGGGATGTTCTCGGCGATGCTCAGCCATTTGGCATGCTGGTTGAACATCGAGTCGATCACGTGGACGAACGCTTCATAGGTGGAGAAGAAGCCGTGGCGGCCGGTGAGCAGATAGCCTTCCAGCCAGCCTTCCAGCGTGTGTTCCGACAGCAGTTCCATCACCCGGCCGTCGGGCGACAATTCGCCGCCGTCGGCGTCTTCCGGCAGGGTGTCCGCCAGCCAGGTCTTCTTGCTCGCCTGATACACCGCGCTCAATCTGTTCGAGCTGGTCTCGTCCGGGCCGAACACCCGGAAGTTGTCCGGGTTGTGGCGCAGGATGTCGCGCAGGAATTCGCCCAGCGGATAGGTGTTCTCGGTTTGCGTCTGGCCCGGCGCCTCGGCCTTGACCGCATAGTCGCGGAAATCGGGTAGGCGCAGCGCGCGGCGCAACAGCCCGCCGTTGGCGTGCGGGTTCGCGCTCATCCGCCGCGTGCCCTTGGGTGCCAGGGCCTTGAGTGCCGGCTGCAAGCGGCCGCCGGCATCGAATAGTTCATCCGGCCGGTAGCTCTGCAGCCAAACTTCCAATTGCTGGAGATGGGCCGGGTTGTCGCGCACATTGGCCAGCGGCACTTGATGGGCGCGCCAATAGCCTTCCACCTTGTGGCCGTCCACTTCCTTCGGGCCGGTCCAGCCTTTGGGCGTGCGCAGCACGATCATCGGCCAGCGCGGCCGGGCCGGCTGGTTGCTGGCGCGGGCCTGGCGCTGGATTTCGCGGATGCTCGCGATGCACGTTTCCAGGGTCGCCGCCATCGCCCGATGCATGGCCATCGGCTCGTCGCCTTCGACGAAGTGCGGCGCCCAGCCATAGCCCTCGAACAGGCTGTTCAATTCCTGATGGCTGATGCGCGACAGCACGGTGGGGTTGTTGATCTTGTAACCGTTGAGATTGAGGATGGGCAGCACCGCGCCGTCGCGGATCGGGTTGAGGAATTTGTTGGAATGCCAGGCGGTGGCGAGTGGGCCGGTCTCCGCCTCGCCATCGCCGACCATCACCGCGACCACGAGGTCGGGGTTGTCGAAGGCCGCGCCGAAGGCGTGCGAGATCGAATAGCCCAACTCGCCGCCCTCGTGGATCGAGCCGGGCGTCTCCGGCGTGCAATGGCTACCGATGCCGCCGGGGAAGGAGAATTCCTTGAAGAACAAGCGCAGGCCTTCCAGGTCTTCGCCCTTGTTCGGGTACACCTCGGAATAGCTGCCCTCGAGATAGGCCGGGCCGAGGATGCCGGGCGCGCCGTGGCCGGGGCCGGCCAAGAAGATCGCATCGAGGTCGTGCTTGACGATCAGGCGGTTGAGATGAATGTAGCTGAAGGACAGCGCCGGGCTCGCGCCCCAGTGGCCGAGCAGGCGCTGCTTGATGTGCTCCGGCTTGAGCGGCTCGCGCAGCAGCGGGTTGTCCTGCAGATAGATCATGCCCGCCGC
>JAJZTV010000111.1 GCA_021847385.1 Pseudomonadota bacterium
GGCGGGCACTGACCAGCACACGCGATTCCAGCGAGGCGGTGGCCTTGTTGTAGGCCTCGGTCGCCTGAGTCAGATTCTTGCCGACGCTGGACCAGTGCGCGGCCATCACGCCCAGGCGCTCGTACAATTCCTTGCCCAGTTCGCTGATCTTGCGCGCGTTCTCGGCCAGGCTCTCCTGGCGCCAGCCGAAATACACCGCCTTGAGCAGCGCAAGCAGCGTGGTCGGCGTCGCCAGAATGACTTTGTGTTCGTTGGCGTATTCGATCAGTTGCGGATCTTCCTGCAAGGCGGCGCTGAAGAAGGCCTCGCCCGGCAGGAACAGCACGACGAACTCGGGCGCCGGCTGAAACTGGTCCCAATAGGCCTTGGCGCCCAACTCCTTCACATGCTCGCGCACGTGACGGGCGAACTGCTTGATGTGTCGGCCGCGCGCCTCGTCGGTCTCGCTCTCGGCCGCCTCCAGGAAGGCGGCGATCGGCGCCTTGGAATCGAGCACCACGCTCTTGCCGCCGGGCAGCTTGACCAGCATGTCCGGCCGCTGGCGGCGGCCGTCGACCTCGGCCGTCTCCTGCTCGAAGAAATCGCAATGGGCCTGCATGCCGGCCATCTCGACCACCCGCTGCAACTGCACTTCGCCCCAGCGGCCGCGCACCTCGGGCCGATGCAGCGCGCGCACCAGGCGGCCGGTCTCCTGCTTCAAGCTGTCTTGCGCCGCCATCATGCCCTTCACCTGCTCGGTCAGGCTGGCATAGGCCCCGGCACGCTGACGCTCGATTTCCTGGGTTTGCAGGCCGAGTTTTTCCAGCGCATCGTGGATGGGTTTGACCAGAACATCGACCGCCTGGCGGCGCGCCTCCAAGTCGCCCTTGGCCGTCTCCTGGAAGGTGGCGAGGTTCTGCTTGGCCAATTCCAGAAAGGCCTGGTTGTTGCTCTTGAGCGCCTCGGCCGACAAGGCCTGGAAGGCATCGGCCAACTTCTGCTCGGCGCCTTGCAGCAAGGCGATCTTCTCGGCGGCGGCGGCCTGTTCGCTTGCCAATTGCGCCGCGAGCCGCGCGGCCTGCGCCTTCAGTTCGCCCGCTTCGGCTTGCAGCTTGTTGAACTGCGCGTCCTTATCGGCTTGACCGCGGCGAGCCTCTTCGACAAAGCGTTCGGCCTGCTCGGCCCGGGCCTGGAGTGCGGCCTGCTCGGCCAAGCCACGGCCACGCAGCCAAAGCAGGCCGGCCAAGCCGATCAACAAGCCGATGATGAAGGCGATGGCGAGGTCCATCCGCGAATCTTTCTTTAACTAGATAAGCCGATGATACCGGTGCGAGGCCGCCATGACGAATGGGCCAGGCCACGACCATGCCGTCAGCCAGGAATCCTGCGCCTTTTGCGGCAAAGCAATACAATGCTGGCTGTCGAAGCGACGCTTGGCCTGTCAAGCACCCGCCCCATGCGCAAGGAAGACCTCGAGCAAATTCATATCTTGTGGGACCAACTGGCGGATTTCGAGGCTGCCGATATGGATGTCGCCTTAGAACACTTAATGACAGCCTTATGCCAATTGATCGATGCCCAGAATGTCACCTGGATTGGCGCCGTGCGCCTGGACAACAGCTGTTCCGACGATCCGGTGCACGGCTGGCGGGTTCGCCATGTTCGCTTTCTCCACACCTTTCCGTCGCGCGACGAAGCCGTCAAGGAACAGATAAAAGGGCTGGAGCAGAGCGACATGGTGGATGACACCACGGTACGCAATGTCGCCCTGGCTGGCACATTCAGAGCCAATCGACTATGCGACCTGGTGCCGCATGAATGGTTCAGTTCCGACTATTATTATCGCTATTATCGTAATTTTGGATACAGCGATGCCATCTGGGTCGCTTTTCCGGTAAACCCGGACGCCGAGCCCTACTTCGGCATTTATCGCGACCTCGACCACGAGCCGTTCACGGTCGAGGAGCGGGATACGGTAGCCTACGCCCTGCGCGGGCTAAAGTGGTTTCACCGCCGCACTCTGCTCAGCCATGGTCTGCTGGTCGCCACTTCCCCGCTTTCCCCCGCCGAACGCAAGGCGATGCATCTCCTGCTCACCGGCATGGCGGAAAAGGAAATCGCCCAACAACTCGGACTTGCCGTCTCTACCACTCACCAACATATCACCAGCCTATTCCGCAAATTCAACGTAAGCAGCCGCGCCGCCCTGATGAGTTTGTGGCTGAACCGCCCCGCCTGAAATTTCTTCATATCCTCTATTTAGGGGATATCACAAATTAATAGCCCATCTCAAAATTCTCGGCACCAATATTAGAGAAGTCGACGCTATGCCCTGTTTTCCGTTGTTATTCCGTAGCGGGTGTCGTTCCGCGCGATTTCTGCCGGCGCTGCTGTTGCTGTCGCCGTTGATCGTCCAGGCCGACTGGAACGTCACCGTCGGGGCGGCGAGCAGCAACGGCGCCTGGTCGGGTGCCAGTCCCGATGTGTGGACGCCCAGCGCCAGCGGAGCCACGGTGTCCGCCACGGAAATCAACACGCGGCTCGACGCCGGCACGCCGGTGGAGATCAAGGCGGTGGCGGGCAGCGGAGCGGAGGCCGGCAATATCGTGATTTCCCAACCGATCATCTCGACCCACGCCAGCGCGAATCTCACGCTTACGCCGGGGGCCGGGGGAAGCTATACGGTGAAATCGCCGGTGACCCTGTCCGGTGCGAGTCCCAGCCTGACCATCGCGGCCGCCGCCTATACCGTGGTCAACAGCGCGGCCGCCCTGCAGAACATGAATACCGGGCTTTCCACCAATTATGCCTTGGGCAGCGATATCGACGCTTCGAGCATCGCGAATTTCAGTCCGGTGGGCGACAACATCACTAAATTCACAGGCAACTTCACCGGCCTTGGCCACACCGTCAGCGGACTGACCATCAACCGGACGACGACCAATTATGTAGGTCTGTTCGGCTACGCGACCGGCACGCTGCGCGATGTCGGGCTGCTCAACAGCAGCATCGCCGGGCAAATGGTCGTGGGAACGCTGGCGGGGCGCAGCGACGGCGCCATCAGCTTCAGCTATGCCGACGGCGGCAGCGTGACCAGCCAGCAGAATATTGCCGGCGGCCTGGTCGGCCAGGCGAACGGGGCCATCGCCACCAGCTATGCCAACGTCAGCGTGACCGGCGCCAGTAATGGCGTCAGCTCCACAGCGATCGGCGGGCTGGCGGGTTCGCTGCTGAGCAGCGGCAGTATCAGCAATAGCTATGCCACCGGCAGCGTAAGCGGAGGAACCGACGTGGGCGGCCTGGCGGGGCAAATCAATGCCAATGTAACCAATTGCTACGCTACCGGAGCGCTGAGTTGGACTGCTTCGGGCGGTGGGCTGATCGGCCTCGTGTCCTCCGGTACGGTCAGCAATAGTTATTGGAACAAGGCGACTACAGGCAAGAGCAGCAGTGCCGGCGGAACGGGAGTCGGCACCACGGTGCTGATGCAGACGCAATCGACCTTTTCCGGTTTCGACTTCAGCAATACCTGGCGGATTTATGCGGGGCATACCTATCCATTGCTCAAGCATTTTTTGACTCCGCTGACCGTGACCGCGGGCAATTACAGTCTCGGTTATAACGGTTCGGCTTACACTGCCACCTTAAACAACCCCAGCTATTCGGTGAGCGGTGCCGCCTCGTCCGGTCATTTGTTCAATCTCTCCAATGCCTACAATAGTCCGGTCTCGGTTGGCAGCTATACGCCCGACCTGTATTCCGACCAGCGTGGCTACGACATCACCTATTCGGGCGGTACGCTCACGATCGTGGTAATTCCGCCCGATCCGCCTCACGTATATGCCTCCGCCGGGGTGGAAACCACCCTGAGCGATACCACACCCGTTACCGCAAGACCTGGCAGTATCCTGGTTATTCCTACCGGCGCAAACGTTGCGGGTGTCTCCATCACGCTGAGCGGGCCGACTGGCGGCGAGAGTGCCGCGCCGATCACCTTCCGAATCGGCGGGTTGACGATTACCTTGAGCGGTTACACCCCCGGCCTGGTAGTGACCTTCAAAAAAGTGCGCGTCAACGGGCTTGAGCGGCTGGTGTTGGCGGTGGACAGCGGTCGCCTCACCCTCAGTGCCGCCGCCGGCCAACCCCTGATGACGCTCAATGGCAGCGCCACCCTGACGGCCGGCGACGGTGGCACATCGGTGAACTTTAGCGCCAACGGCGACGGTAGCGGCTACATCGCCGTCACCGACGGCTCCATTGTGTTGTCGGCCAATGCCTTCGCCGCGACCGGCGGCTATGCCGCGCTCAAGGACGGCAAGCTCTATGCCGGCGAAGTGGCCACCTTCGACAGTGCCGGCAAGATCACCGGCGCCCATGTCGGCAGCGTGGACGGCAACGCCGGTCTGTTCGGCGACCCACTCGGCCAGTTGAGCCCCACCGATCCGACGGCCAGGATCAACCTCCATGGCAAGGCGGCTCGCGTTTCCACCGGCCAGGACTTTACCGATGCCTTGGCCATCGTGCTGGGCGTGGAATTCACAAGCGCCGGCCAGAATGCCGACGGCGTGCTGCGCCTGAAGTTCGCCGGCGGCACCGTGAATGCCTTGCCGATCGGCACCTTGCTCATCGACACCGGGCGCGCCGACGGCGTCGTCGTGCGCGACGACGGGACGGTAGAGGTCACGGTGGACGGCATCGTCGTCACCTTCGTACCAGCCGTGACCAACATGAACGAATTGCTCGGTCTGTTGCCCCCAGGCACCACGGCACAGACTAGCCACGAAGGCGTGATCACCGTTTCGACGCAAGAAAAGCGATACTGGCTGCGCCCGGCCTGGCTTGCCACTGCAACAAGCACAACGAAAGGCTTGATTCAGTCGCAAACCTCGATACTGTTCGAGGATGGCACGGATAGTTATACGCTATTGCCGTCCTTCGCCGATTTCGCGGCATTGCGCCATGCGATCAACCAGGAGCTGCCCGACGCGACGCTCAGCCTCAATGCCGACGGCAGCGCCAGCCTGAGCATACAAGGGAAAAACTATGTCCTGAAACCCCTCATGGCGCATGACATCAAGCTAGGCACGGACAGCGCAATCCGCATCTTGAGCGGCCAGCACTGGTGGCAAGACTCCGACGGCCGATTGTTACTCAATGTCGGTGGCGTCACACAGGCCTTCACCGTGCAATAAACAGCATTGCCATAACCCGGCTTAAGCGGCTATGGCAACGGTCTGCGGTAGCAGAGCTGCGATCAGTCGTGGCGCAAGGCCTCGACCGGCGACAGGCTGGCCGCCCGACGGGCCGGGTAGAGGCCGAAGAAGATGCCGATGCCGACGGCGAAGCCGAACGACAGCAAGATCGAGCCCGCGGTTACCACCACCACCATGTCGGCCAGACCGCTGGCCAGCCAAGCACCGCCCACACCGAGCAGCACGCCGAGCAGGCCGCCGGCAAGGCAGATGATCACGGCCTCGAACAGGAACTGGGCCAGGATGTCGTAGCGACGGGCGCCGATGGCCATGCGGATGCCGATCTCGCGTGTGCGTTCGGTCACCGAGACCAGCATGATGTTCATAATGCCGATGCCGCCGACCAAGAGCGAAATCGAGGCGATGGCCCCGAGCATGACTGCCATGGCCTGGGCCGACTCGGCCTCGGCCTGGGCCGAGGCGGTGAGGTTGCGAATGGTGAAATCGTTGTCGGCCCCTTCGGACAGACGATGGCGCTGGCGCAGCAACTGGGCCATTTCCCGCTCGGCATCGGCCATGGCCGCGAGCGAGGCGGCCTGCACCGAGATATAACGCACCGTGCCCGGAAACGGATTGCCGAACAGTTTGCGCTGGGCCGTGGTCACCGGCACCAAGGCGGTGTCGTCCTGGTCGCGCCCGTCCAGGCTCTGGCCCTTGGCCTCGAGCAGGCCGATCACGCGGAACGGGCTGTTCTTGATGCGCACCATCTTGCCGATCGGGTCTTCCTCGCCGAACAGGTTCTCGGCCACGGTCTTGCCGAGCACGACCACCCGGCTCGCGCCGCGGACATCGTTATCGTCGAAGACGTGGCCCGCTTCGAAATTCCAGCCGCGCACCGCGAAATAATCCGCCGTCGTGCCGTAGACCAGCGTGCTCCAGTTGTTGGCGCCGTAGACCATCTGTGCGCTGCCCTGGTAGGTCGGCGCCACCGCCGTGACCGAAGGCAGTTGGGCCAGGGCCTCGGCATCGCTCAGGGTCAACGTCGGCGTCGTGCCCGCACCGATGCGCAGGCCGCCCGAGGTGCTGGCGCCCGACAGCACGATGAACAGGTTGCTGCCCATGGAGGCGATGGAACGTTCCACCGCCAATTGCGCACCGCGACCGATGGCGAGCATCAGCACCACCGCCGCCACGCCGATGACCATGCCGAGCATGGCCAGCGCCGTGCGCATGCGGTTCATGCCCATGGCGCGCAGCGCCTCGGTCAGCATAGCGGTAAAGGTCCCCAGTCTCATCGGCTCGGTGCCCCGTCCTCGACGATGTGGCCATCGACGAAGCGCACCAGGCGCTTGGCATATTGCGCGATGTCGAGTTCGTGCGTGACCAAGATGACGGTGATGCCCTGCTCGCGATTGAGCCGGGTCAGGATGTCCATGATCTCGTGGCTGGTATGGCTGTCGAGGTTGCCGGTCGGTTCGTCGGCCAGGATCAGCGGCGGCCGATTGACCAAGGCGCGGGCGATGGCCACCCGCTGCTGCTGGCCGCCCGACATCTGGCTGGGCAGCGAATGCACATGCCGCTCGAGCCCGGTGGCCCGCAGCAACTCCGCGGCCCGATGCTGACGTTCGGCCTTGCCGACGCCGGCATAGAGCAAGGGCAGCGCCACGTTGTCGAGTGCGCTGGCCCGTTTGAGCAGGTTG
>JAJZTV010000112.1:0-6408 GCA_021847385.1 Pseudomonadota bacterium
TGGCCTTGGCCAACCCGCAGGCCGCGCGTCGCACCCTGTGGCAGACGACCAAGGCCTCGGACGTGCTCAATGGCTTCCAGCAGGCCTTCACCATGGAGCCGCTGATCGATCAGAACGGCGAGAAGGTCTGGTATGAGGTCAAGGTGAACCGCGCCTATTACGACTACGTCGTCAACAACGGCTTCTATAACAGCAACAATCAGAAAGGGAAGACCATCGCCTTCCCCGCCTCGTCCAACACCAGCCGCGGCGAGGGTGCGGTCAAGGTCAAGGCGGCATGGAAGGTCATCGGCGGTAAAGACAATCCGAAAAACTTCTACACCACCGACGCGCTGATTTACGACCCGCAAACCAAACAGTGCTCGAAGAAGACGGTGGGCTTGGTCGGCCTGCACATCACGCAGAAGACCGCGCAGTTGCCGCAGTGGATGTGGGCGACTTTCGAGCATGTGAACAACGCGCCCGACCTCGTGAATGGCGTGCCCGCACCGACGACCGGCGTGCAATACAATTTCTACAACCCGGCCTGCACCGCCTGCCCGATCAACACCCCGCCGTCGAAACAGAAACCTGGCGCACCGACCCAGGTTGCGCGTGTGGTGCCGGTGGACAGCACGGCGGCCTTGAAAAACGGCGCCTTCCAAACAGCCCTGCAAGCCTTGCGCTCGGATAACGTCTGGCAAAACTACATGCTGGTGAATGCCCAGTGGGGGGCATCGCCCAGCCCCATCGGCACCCCTAACCAGCCGTCGTTCCTGGCCAACACCACGATGGAGACATATTTGCAGCAACCGGTCGTGGACAAAAAGGCACCGCATGGCTGCATCAATTGCCATGGCGGCTACGCCGGGAATACGGACCTGGATTTCCAGATATCCGACGCCTATCCGCGGCCGAAGAAATAAAACCCAAGGCAAACCATAGCCAGCCTCGACTGTGCGGTGGCGCTGCCGAGCATCGCCACCGCATTACCGAAGCCCGTCCGCGCTGAGCGAACCGGCTATGAAACACCGGCCAACTTGCTTTCCGCGCATTACAAACGTTACGTTCGCCGCGTGCGACCGTAAACAAAACTCGACACCAGGGAGCTATTTATGTGCACCGATTTTCTTATCCAGGCGAAAGACGGCGCTTGGGTGAATGGCCGCAGCATGGAATTCGGCACGGACTTGCATACGCAAGTCTACGTTCGAGCCGCCAAGACGAGCGGCGCTTTGCAAGGCCTTGAGGGCGAAACGATGGAACTGATACCGACCTATGGCTTTGTCGGCACCTCATCCTTCGACACGAGCATTTGCACCGATGGCATGAATACCGAAGGCCTATCCACCGGCGCCTTGTGGTTGCCCGGCTCGCAGTATCAGAAACCCAAGCTACTGCCCAAGCACAACGTGCTGTGCGGATTCTTCGTCAATTGGATGCTTGCGCACTGCGCCACTACCGACGATGTGCGGCACGCACTGGAGCACGATGAAATCCGTGTCGTCGGCGACAAGTGGATAGCCAAGATCGGGCCGCTGCACTTCCCGGTGCACGATGCCAAGGGCAACAGCATCGTCATCGAATTCCTCGACGGCCAAGCCGTCGTCAGCGATAACCCGGTGGCGGTGTTGACCAATCGCCCCACCTTTCCCTGGCAGCTCGACAATCTGCGCAACTATGTGAACCTCAGCCCGTGGGACACCGAGGCCATCACCCTCGGCAGCATGAGGGTGGAAAACACCGGTCACGGCACCGGACTGGCCGGCCTGCCCGGCAATGCCACGCCGCCGTCGCGCTTCGTTCGCGCCACTTACCTGAAGCAATTCGCCTTGCCGGCCGAGACCGCGGCCGATGCGCAAACCCAGGCCTTTCATCTGCTGAATGCGGTGGATATCCCGCTCGGGACGGTCCGCACCAAATCAACGCTGAACCCCGCAGGCGTGGAATACGACTACACGCAATGGGTGGTGGTGAAAGACCTGAGCAATCGGATCTTCAACATTCGCTTGCACACCAGCACCCTGGCCTGGTGCGTCGATCTCAAGCATCTGGATTTCCAGAGCCTGAACGGCAAGCACATCCCCGTCCCCGAGGGACCGGTAGCCTTGCCTTTGCTCAATTAGCCAAACCGATCAAGGTATGGCGGCGTCCATGGCAGACGCCATTTAGGGCTCCGCCAGCAAACTCTCGATGACTTGCACCGCCTCCGGCTCATCCCATTCGATGGACCCGAACAGGCCATAACGGACGCGGCCCTGCTTGTCGACGAGATAGCTGGTGGGAAAGGCAAAGACCTGCCAGGCATCGAGGTTCTGCCCCTTCTCGTCGAGCGCGATGGGGAAGCGCACCGGCACGATCTTGAGAAAGCCGCCGACCTGGGCCGGGGTTTCGCCGACGTTGACGCCGAGGATGGCGAAGGGCTTGTCGGCGAGCTTGTCGCCAAGCCGCTGCATCGACGGCATTTCCTGGCGGCACGGCGGGCACCACGTTGCCCAAAAATTGACCAGCACCACTTTGCCACGCAGTTGCTTGAGCTCGGTCTTGGGCCCGCCGGCCAACGTCGGCAACACCAGCGGCGGCGCCGACTTCGGGGCCAATGCCTTCAAACCCTTCTCGGCGAAGGCCGAGCCGCTCAACAAAGCCAGCAACAACAGGCACCACACGCGCTTCATCACTTGCTTCCTTTCGACAAGGCCTGGATCTGCCCATGCAACAACGCGCCCAGCTTGTCGCCGGCGGCGAGTTCTTCCGGTGTGGAATCCGAACGACGGTAATAGCCGTCGCGCAAACCCTGCAATACGGTGAGCCGCACCCGGCTACCACCCGACTCGAGCGCGGCCTTGAGCCGCTCGCGCCACCAATAGCCGGCCGAGGCCTGGGGTTGCAGGTAGGCTATGTTCAAACGCGTCTTTCGCACGATGGCGTCGTACTCGGGCTCCTGCCCCGGCTCGACATCTTCATAGAGCAAAGGAAACAGGAACACCGCACCCTGCAGCTTGCTGGCCTTGCCGTGGCGGGCCTGCCAGAGATCGGCCATGCGCAGCGCCGGCTGCGCCATGTGGCCGGCGGCAACCAGCACGATCTCGCGCTTGCCGCTTCGCTGTTGCACCTGTTCCAGCCAAGCGATCAGATCGGCATCGGGAATCTTGCGCACACTGCTCATGCCGGGCGACAGAAAATAGCCACCGATGAAATCGGCCACCCAGGTTTCGATACCCTGCTTGGCCAGGTATTCGCCGGCCTGGTACTCGTATGGGTTCCAGCCGTATTCGCCGGTGAGAAACACCGCAAGCAACTTACCCTTGGCGACATTGCGCTGGCTGACCACCTCGCTGCCCGAGGGCAGCTTGAAGCCCACCTCGGTGTCGGCGGCAAAGGGTGCCGAGTTGCAAACAAGCATGCTCAAGGCGAGCACGCAGCGAAGGATGGTTTTTTGCATAGCGGGATTATCGGTTTGTCTGGTGGACGGACACATCGGATATTTGTGCCAGCCAGATTGTACCGGTAGTCCTTCAGTTGAGTTGGATACGCACGCCAAACGGCACCGGCGCCTTGCCCTTGACCAGCCAGACCACCGGGTATTGCGGCTCCTGCTTGGGGAACTCACCCTCGGCGTCGGTGAAGTAGACCAGCAGGTCTGGGCTCAAGCGGTCGCGGTTGACCCAGTCGAACACCGGGCGGAAATCGGTGCCGCCGCCACCGGAGATGTTCTCCGGCAGGCCGACCGGCTCCCACATCGCATAGCGCCAGGGGCCCGAGGCATCCAGCTTGTCGTCGCAGGCGTGCAGGGTGATCTCGGCCCGCACCTGGCCCTTGAGCGCGTCGATCTCGGTGAGGAATTCGCGCAGCTCGTCGTCGTTGACCGAACCGCTGGTATCGAGCGCGACCACGACGTTGACGCTCTGGCTGTAGAGCCGCGGCATCAGGGCCGCGCCCTCGCGGCGGGAGGTGCGCTGGAAGCTGTAGTCGTCGCGCGCGGCGTTCATCATGTAGCGGGCGAGCAAGGCGCGCCAGGGCAGTTGCGGCGCCAGCAGGTTGTCGACGAAGCGCATCAACGATTGCGACAGCTTGCCGGCCTGGCGCGCAGCCTGGGCGGCGGCGGCGAGCCGGCTCTTCCACTGCTCGGACAGCTTCTCCGGGTCCATGGGCGGCTGCGGCGGCTGTTCTTGCATCTGACTCTCGGCCTCGCCGCTGCCCTGGCTCTCTTGCGGCTGGGCCTGGGCCCCCTGCCCTTGCTGATCTTCCTTGTCCTGGCCTTGGCTGCCGCCCTGGCTCTCAGTGTCCTGCTCACCCTCGGCCGCGCCCGATTGCGCCTCGCGCGGCTCGCCCTCGCCGGTGTTGCGCTCGTCCGGCTCGCCCTCGCTCTCCGGCGGCGTATCGTCCTCCTGGTCGAACAGGTGCTGATCCATCGTCTCTTCCGGCGGGTCTTCGTGCAGCACCGGATAGATCTCCTCCGCCGTCAGGCCGCGGTAGGCGGCGTTCATCAGCGCTTCGTCCGGCGGCGGCATGCGCTCCTCGTCGAGGATCATGTTCACCGCGTAGTCGCAGGCGACATCCCAACGATGCTTCTGCCGATGGTTGCGCCGGGCGAAATGCGACAGCGCACAGTGCATGGCCTCGTGCGCCAGCACGAACTGGGTTTGCTCCAGGGTGAGCCGGGCGATGTAGCCGGGGTTGTAGTAGAAGGCGCGGGCATCGGTGGCCGTGGTCTTGCACCACTTGGGGTCGGCCGCCTTGAGCGGCAGGTGCATGACCAGCGAGCCGAGGAAGGGCTTGTCCAGGATCAGCCGCGTGCGCGCCGCGGCGAGCTTGGTTTCGATGGCGGAGGTGTCTTTGGACATCGTTTTCTACCGCGAAGGACGCGAAGCTCGCAAAGCAAAGGCCGGTCTCATCGCTCGCTCTTGAACTTTGCGTCCTTTGCGATAAATCAAGCCGTTGCTGTCGGCTTGAAGTCGTACAGCATCAGCTCGGCCACGCTGTTGGCCCACTCGACGAACTCGGGCACGGCGAACAGCGGCTTGCCGACGGCACGGTGCAGGTCGGTGACCAGCATCACGCCCATCTCGCGCTGAGGGAACTCCTTGGCATATTTCAGGATGTTGGCCAGGGCCTTGGGCTGGTTGGCCGATTCCTTCGCCCGGCGCACCAGCGCGGCGGCGACGCCGTATTGCAGGTCGATGCCCTTGGGCACGGCCATCTCGCTGCCGTCGAGGATGGCGTCGATGTCCGGCAGGTTTTCCATGTTGTCAATGAAGGCCTTGAGCTCGACGCCCACGGCATTGCCGACGCAGGCCTGCAGCGCATCGGTGATCAGGTCGGGCCGGTTGGAAAACTTGGCCAAGGCGCGGTGCACGTATTCCCAGGAACGCGGGCTGGGGAAGGCGACCGGGTTGTGCGCCGGGTCGTAATCGAACAAGAGGTCCGGCCGGAAGCGCAGGAAGCCCATGATCCGGTCGTCGATGCCGTGCGCCAACGCCCAGGAGATCCAGTCGTCGAGATTGGCCTCGACCTCGTAGTGGGTGAAGCGGTTGGCCAGCGGCGCCGGCATGGCATAGGTGACGCCGCGGTCGCCTTGTCGATTACCGGCAGCGAAGATGGCCCAGCCCTCGGGGATGGTGTATTCGCCCAGACGGCGGTCGAGGATGAGCTGATAGGCCGCAGCCGACACGGTGGGCGGCGCCGCGTTGATCTCGTCGAGGAACAGGATGCCCTGGGCACCGTGGCGCTCGGCGTTGGGCAGCATGTCGGGCACCGACCATTTCACGGTGTCGCCGCTCTTGAACGGGATGCCGCGCAGGTCGGTCGGCTCCATCTGCGACAGCCGGATGTCGATCAGCGGCACCGCGTGGCGCTGGGCGATGCCGGCGATGATCTGCGATTTGCCGACGCCGGGCGGGCCCCAGAGCATGACGGGGGTGTGGATGCCTTCGGTGCAGCTTTCGAATTCGCGGTCGAGAATGGTTTCGATGTGTGATGGACGCATGGTTCAGTTCGCAAAAAAATCCGTTTCCCCCTCCGCCGAGGCTGCTTCCAGCTTGGCCGCGACCAGGGCGGCCTTGAGCCGGTCGGCACCGACCACCTTAGGCAACAAGCGGTGCGCCTTGAGCAGCCAGCGGGGCCGGGCGATGGCCGCGGCCTCCAGACGCTCGCGCGTCGCATCGCTCAGGCTCGGCAACAAAAGTAAGAGCGGGGCAAGCCACAGATGATAATCGTTAATAACCGACTGCTCCAGTCGGTTATTCCAACTTTCGCTCACGATCAGTTCGGGAAAGGCCTCGGCAGTAAGGCTGCGCCCTTGCCAACCGGGTTCAAGCCGCAAGCCCTCAAGGCCCTCGCCGCCGCCCTCGGCGTTGCGCCGGAACCACTGCGCCGCAGCATAAGGCCGCGCGGCCTGATTGACGAGACGGGCCAAGGTGTCGCGGTGCG
>JAJZTV010000112.1:6418-6742 GCA_021847385.1 Pseudomonadota bacterium
GCGGTGTGCCGGCATAGGGGTTGCCTTCGTCGCGCGCGGCCAAGGTGCTTGACCTGAACCCGGTGTAGGACAGGACGAAGGGGTGCCACTCGGGATCGATCGCTTGCGGCGAATGGCGACTCGGCCGCTCGGCCGCCAGCAAGGCCATGGGCAGGCCGGTTTCCTTATTGAGCAGCCAGAGTTCAAGCTGATCGGCCAACGGGAAAGGCAAAGCGGGACGCGTTTCCAGCGCCGACAAAAGCTCGGCCTGCTCTTGGGCATGGCCGAGCTTGAGGCCCTCGCCTTCAACCCAAACCCCGATCGGCCGGATCCAGCCATAGAGAT
>JAJZTV010000113.1 GCA_021847385.1 Pseudomonadota bacterium
GACCCGGGTGGTCAGCGCCCAGATCACCTCTTTCCAGTCGCGCACGTCGACGTCGTCGTCGGTGACCAGGATGAACTTGGTGTACATGAACTGGCGCAGGAAGGACCAGACGCCGAACATCACCCGCTTGGCGTGGCCCGGGTACTGCTTCTTCATCGACACGCAGGCCATGCGGTAGCTGCAACCCTCGGGCGGCAAGTAGAAGTCGGTGATCTCGGGGAACTGCTTCTGCAGCAGCGGCACGAACACCTCGTTCAGCGCCACGCCGAGGATGGCCGGCTCGTCCGGCGGCTTGCCGGTGTAGGTGCTGTGGTAGATCGGATCGCGCCGCAGGGTGATGCGCTCGACGGTGAACACGGGGAAGGTCTCGACCTCGTTGTAATACCCCGTGTGGTCGCCGAACGGGCCCTCGGGCGCGGTCTCGTCCGGATGGATCACGCCCTCGAGCACGATCTCGGCCGAGGCGGGTACTTGCAGGTCGGAACCCAGCGCCTTGGCCACCTCGGTCTTGGCTCCGCGCAACAGGCCGGCAAACTGGTATTCGGACAACGAATCCGGCACCGGGGTCACCGCGCCGAGGAGGGTGGCCGGGTCGGCGCCGAGAGCGACGCAGACCGGGAAGGGCTGGCCCGGATGGACCTGCTGGAATTCGCGGAAGTCGAGGGCGCCGCCGCGGTGGGCGAGCCAGCGCATGATCAGCTTGTTGCGGCCGATCACCTGTTGGCGGTAGATGCCCAGGTTCTGCCTGGCCTTGTGCGGGCCGCGGGTGACGGTAAGGCCCCAGGTGACAAGGGGGCCGGCGTCGTTCGGCCAGCAGGTCTGGATCGGCAGCCGGGCAAGATCGACCTCATCGCCTTCCCAGACGATTTCCTGGCAAGCGGGCGAACGCACCTCTTTCGGTGACATGTTCAGCACCTGTTTCAATACCGGCCACTTGTCCCAGGCATCCTTCAGGCCCCTGGGGGGCTCGGGTTCCTTCAAATAGGCGAGCAAGCGACCGATCTCGCGCAGCTTGGCCGGGTCTTCTTCGCCCATCGCGAGGGCGACGCGTTGCACGGTGCCGAACAGATTGGTCAGCACCGGCATGCCATGACCCTTCGGTCGTTCGAACAGCAAGGCCGGGCCGCCGGCACGCAACACGCGGTCGCCGATCTCGGTCATCTCCAGCCGCGGGTCGACCTCGACCGGGATGCGTTTGAGTTCGCCCCGCTGCTCGAGCTGGCCGATGAAGTCGCGCAGGTCTTTGTAATGCATCGACGGTTCAATCCATGTATTCGAAGGCCTTGACCACACCGCGCGCACCCTCGGTGCCGGCCGCCACTTCGGCGGCGGCGTCGCCTTCAGTGCGCTTGACCAGGCCCATCAGGTAGATGTTGCCGCGCTCGGTGACGACCTTGATGTGATTGGCATTGAAGCGCTTGTCTTCGATCAGGCGCGCTATCACCTTGGCCGAGAGCAGCACGTCGCTGCCTCGGCTGCCGAAGGAGGAGGTCGGTACTACGGCCACCTCGTCGATGACTTCGCGGACATTGGCGACGCCGCCGGCGATGGCGGCGATCTTCGCGCGCTGTGCATCGGAGTTGGTCTCGCCGGTTAGCAAGACGCGGCGGTTGAAGCTGCTCACGTTGACGTTGGATTCGCTCAGCTTGGCCTCATACAGCCGGCTGCTGGCGGTTAGTACGATTTCCTTGTCCATCAGCACGGTGCTTGGGGTGCGCCGGTCGTCGGCGATCAGTGCGCCGGCGACGCCGCTACCGATGACCACTGGGGCGCAGCCGGACAGAGGGATTGCCGCAAGGCACAGCAGGCTGACGGTAAAAAACTTACGCACGATTAGGCTCCCAATAACAAATAGTCGATGCTGTCGCACAGACAGTGCAAGGCCAGTTGGTGGATCTCTTGGATACGGGCCATGCTGTCGCCGGGTACGCAGATCAGGATGTCGCGTTCGGTCAGCATCTCGGCCAGCTCGCCGCCATCCTGCCCGACCAGCGCGATCACGGCCACCTCGCGTTCTTGCGCGACGCGCGCAGCCTCGATCACATTGCGCGAACAGCCGTTGGTGGATATCGCCAGCAGCATGTCGCCGGGCTGGCCCAAGGCGCCGATTTGGCGGGCGAACACCATGGAGAAATCCGAGTCGTCGGCGATCGAGGTCAGGGTCGCGCTGTCGCCGATCAAGGCCAGGGCGGCCAAGGCCGGCCGCTCGCGCTCGAAGCGGTTGATCAATTCCGAGACAAAATGCTGGGCATCGGCGGCCGAGGCGCCATTGCCGCAGGCCAGTAGTTTGCCTTCGCTCATGAAGCAGGCCACCAGCCGCTCGGCCGCTTGCGCGATCGGTTCGGCCAGGATATCCGCCGCGCTGAGTTTGGCTTGGGCGCTTTCCTGAAAGGTGTAATAGATGCGTTCGGCTAGATTCACGGTGGGCCCCGATATTTCGGCCGATTATAGCCGAGGCATCGCGCCGATTTCCTGCCGAGCCGGGCGCTATGCCCCGAAGGCGTTCTTGAGCCATTGCAGCGCATCGCCGTCGATCAGCACCGCATCGAAGCGGCAGGGGCCATGATGGGGTTGTTGCAGCAGGTAATGTTCGGCCGCGCGGATCAGCTTGCCTTGCTTGGCCGGGGTGATGCTGGCACCGGCGCCGCCGAAGGTGGCATGGCTGCGGCTGCGCACCTCGACGAAGACCAGGCTGTTGCCGTCGCGCATGATCAGGTCCAGTTCGCCCTGGCGGCAACGCCAGTTGCGCGCGAGCAATTTCAGTCCTTGGCGCTGGAGATATTCCGCTGCGCGGTCTTCGGCCGCTGCGCCGCTCGGCATGGCGCCCTCCCTGGGTCGTTGTTTATGGAGCCTGCTACACTGCGCGCAAGCTAATGGTTGTGGAAACAAGATGCAAGATGCCGCGGCTGCCCCGGGCAGCCTCTATATCGTCGGCACGCCGATCGGAAATCTGCGCGACATCACGCTGCGCGCCCTGGATATTCTGAAGACCGTGGACATCGTCGCGGCGGAGGACACCCGCGTGACCCAAGGCCTGCTCAATGCCTACGGCCTGCAGAAAAAACTCGTCGCGTTGCACGAACACAACGAGCGCGAGGCGGCGGCACGCCTGGTGGCCGATGTGGCTGCAGGTAAGAGCGTGGCTTATGTTTCCGATGCGGGCACGCCGGGCGTGAGCGATCCGGGGGCCTATCTGGCGCGCCGCGCGCGCGAGGCCGGCTTGCCGGTGTTCGCGATCCCCGGCCCGAGCGCAGTGGCGGCCGCACAGTCCGTGGCCGGCGTCGGTGACGGCCGCTGGTTGTTCTATGGTTTCCTGCCGAACAAGGCGGTGGCGCGGCGCAAGGCCTTGGACGCTTTGAAGGCTTTGCCTTATGCGCTGGTGTTCTATGAGGCGCCGCATCGTGTGCGCGAAAGCATGGCCGACCTCGCTGCTGTACTGGGTGCCGAGCGCGAGATCGCGATCGCGCGCGAGCTGACCAAGTTGTTCGAACAGGTGCATGTGTGTCCGCTGGGTGAGGCCGAGGCCTGGCTGGCGGCCGACGAGAATCGCTGCCGCGGCGAGTTCGTCCTGATCGTGCAAGGCGCAGCGGCCGAGGCGCCGAACGACCAGGCCCTGCGCGCGACCTTGCGCGCATTGCTGGCCGAGTTGCCGTTGAAGCAGGCGGTCGCCCTCGCGGTAAAACTGACCGGCGAGAAGAAGAATAGCGTTTATGAAATGGCTTTGGAGTTGCAGAAACATGGACACCCTGACGATCACCCGGCCTGACGATTGGCATTTACATTTGCGCGATGGCGAGGCCTTGCGCGCCGTGTTGCCGGACACCGCCTACCGTTTTGCCCGTGCCATCGTCATGCCCAACCTGAAGCCGCCGGTGCGCACGGTCGAGGAGGCGCGGGCCTACCGCGAGCGCATCCTGGCGGCCTTGCCGGCCGGCCTGCGGTTCGAGCCGCTGATGACGCTCTATCTGACCGACAACACGACGCCGGACGAGATCGTCAAGGCTCGCGCTAGCGGGTTCGTCCATGCGGTGAAGTATTACCCGGCCGGGGCGACCACCAATTCCGATTTCGGAGTGACGGCGGTGGAGAAGGCCTACCCGGCGCTCGAGGCGATGGCCGAGCAGGGTGTGCCCTTGTTGGTGCACGGCGAGGTGACCGATCCCGAGGTCGATGTGTTCGACCGTGAGGCGGCGTTCATCGAGCGGGTGCTGATACCGGTGCTCAGGCGCTTCCCCACGCTCAAGCTGGTGCTCGAACACACCACGACGCGCGACGGTATCGAGTTCGTGAAGCAGGCGCCGGCCAATGTGGCGGCGACGTTGACGGCGCATCACCTGCTCTATAACCGCAATGCGATGTTCAAGGGCGGCATCCGGCCGCATTTCTATTGCCTGCCGGTACTCAAGCGCGAAGCGCACCGCCAGGCGCTGATCGAGGCGGCGATCTCCGGCGGCCCGAAGTTTTTCCTCGGCACCGACAGTGCGCCGCACGCCAAGGGTGCCAAGGAATGTGCCTGCGGTTGCGCCGGCATCTACAGCGCGCATGCCGGTATCGAACTCTATGCCGAGGTCTTCGAGGCGGCCGGCGCACTCGACAAGCTGGAGGCCTTTGCCAGTTTCCACGGCCCCGACTTCTACGGCCTGCCGCGCAACAGCGAGCGGATCACGCTGCGCAAGACGGCATGGGCTGCGCCGGACAGCCTGGCCTTCGGCAGCGACGTGCTGGTGCCTTTGCGCGCCGGGGAGGCGATTTCCTGGCAACTGGCCTGACCGACCCGTATACTGGGCACGGGAGTCGGCCAGGCAATCGCTGCTTTCGCTGCGAAGCGAGGGTGGAGGAAAGTCCGGGCTCCATAGGGCAGGGTGCCAGGTAACGCCTGGGCGTCGCGAGGCGACGGAAAGTTTCGCGTAGTGCGCGAAACTTCAGTGGAGGCTAATGCGCGCAGCGCGTTATGCCGGAACTAAAGTGCGACCCACTTTGGTGGCAGAAGCGTTTTGAACCGATGCTGAAGGGCAACAGAAACATACCGCCGATGGTCTGCGCGCAGACACAGGTAAGGTTGAAATCGTGCGGTAAGAGCGCACGGCCGGGCTGGCAACAGTCCCGGCGGGCAAACCCCACCCGGAGCAAGGCCAAATAGGCAGGCATTGAAGCGGCCCGCTGAGCCTGCGGGTAGGCTGCGCGAGGCGGCGAGTGATCGTCGTCCCAGATGAATGATTGCCTCGAGTCGCAAGACTTCAGACAGAACCCGGCTTATCGGCCGACTCCCACTCCCCTCGTTGTGTTCAGCGCGCCATCTTGATAAATCACTTTAAGTTTCAAGTGTACGGCCTTCTTTATTTTCCTTAATTCCAGGCATTGGCATTTTTGCGTAAGTTGTTGTCTTCATTGAAAAAAATCCCGTTTTGACCTTGACATCGCCGGTGCTCGGCCACTAAAGTGGGGGCTACTGTCGAAAAGTGGGGGAAAGTGGGGTTTGGTGGAAACATCGAGCCCTCAAGGGGACCATGTTTAGGGGACTGAGTTCGTTGGCTGTGGACGGCAAAGGTCGTCTGGCCATCCCGGCAAAGTACCGCGAGCTGCTGACGGATCGTTGTGCCGGCCGCTTGGTGGTTACGGCCGACCCGAGCGGTTGCCTCTTGCTTTATCCCTTCCCGGAATGGGAACCCATCGAGCGCAAGCTCACCGCGCTCTCCAGCTTCAACCCCGTCAGCCGTACTTTGCAGCGCATCCTGGTCGGTTCCGCGTCGGACGTTGAGCTCGATAGCGCCGGCCGTATCTTGCTGCCGCCCATGCTGCGCAAGCATGCGGGCCTGGACAAAGAAGCGATGTTGGTGGGCCAGGGCAACAAATTCGAAATTTGGAGCGAGTCCGCCTGGCAGACGCAGTTCGAGCAGGCGGGCCAGTTGCCCGAATTGCTCGGTACGGCGTTGAAAAATGGCGAGTTGCCTGAAGAGCTTAAGGGGTTCTCTTTGTGACCGATGGGCAGTCGGCCCATGTCCCGGTACTGCTGGAGGAGACGCTGGAGGCATTGAATATTCGGCCGGAGGGCAGTTATGTCGATGCCACCTTCGGCCGTGGTGGCCATAGTCGCGCGATCCTGGCGCGGCTTGGCCCGCAGGGGCGTTTGCTGGCGATGGATCGGGACCCGCTGGCCGTGGCCGAGGGTAAACGGATACTGGATGTGCGGTTCTCGATCGTTCACGCCCATTTCAGCCGGCTCAAAGCGACGCTGGCTGAAGCGGGGCTGACGGAGGTGGATGGGGTGTTGCTCGATATCGGCGTCTCCAGCCCGCAGATCGACGAGCCGGAACGGGGCTTCAGCTTCCGTTTCGATGCACCGCTCGACATGCGCATGGATACGACTCAGGGCGAGACTGCGGCGGAATGGCTGAATACAGCGGCTGAAGAGGAGATCGCGCATGTCATCCGGGAATATGGCGAAGAACGGTTTGCTAAATCGATTGCGCGGGCGATTGTTGCGGTGCGCGCAGAAGCGCCGATCGAACGCACTGCTCAGTTGGCGCGGATCGCGGCGTCGGCGGTGCGCACGCGCGAGCGTGGCCAAGATCCGGCGACGCGTACCTTTCAGGCTATCCGGATTCACATTAACCGCGAATTGGAAGAA
>JAJZTV010000114.1 GCA_021847385.1 Pseudomonadota bacterium
CCCGGCGCGACCAATGCGGTGACCGGTATCGCCACGGCCTATATGGACTCCATTCCGATGGTGGTGATCACCGGCCAGGTGCCGACCGCCGCGATCGGCCAGGACGCCTTCCAGGAAGTCGACACGGTCGGCATCACCCGCCCCTGCGTGAAGCACAACTTCCTGGTCAAGGACGTCAAGGACATCGCGCCGACCATCAAGAAGGCCTTCTACATCGCGGCCACCGGCCGGCCCGGTCCGGTCGTGGTCGACATCCCGAAAGACATCACCCAGCATAGCTGCGCGTTCGAGTACCCGGAAACGATCAGCCTGCGTTCGTATAATCCGACCAGCAAGGGCCACGCCGGCCAGATCAAGCGTGCCGCGCAGATGCTGCTCGAGGCCAAGCGCCCGGTGATCTACACCGGCGGCGGCGCGGTGCTGGGCAATGCGTCGGCGGCTTTGACCGAGATGGCGCGCGAACTCGGTTATCCGGTGACCAGCACGCTGATGGGCCTGGGCGCTTACAAGGCGAACGATCCCTTATTCCTCGGCATGCTTGGCATGCATGGCACTTACGAAGCCAATATGGCGATGCAGCACTGTGACGTGCTGATCGCCGTCGGCGCTCGGTTCGACGACCGCGTGATCGGCAATCCCAAGCACTTCGCCAAGGAGGCGCGCCGGATCATCCATATCGACATCGATCCGTCGTCGATCTCCAAGCGGGTCAAGGTCGATGTGCCCATCGTCGGCGATGTCGGCCAGGTGTTGGAAGAGATGAACCGCCTGCTCAAGGCCAGCAGCGAGCGGCCCGAGCAGGCCGCGCTGAAGGCCTGGTGGGCGCAGATCGAATTGTGGCGCGCGCAGGATTGCCTGAAGTACGACCGCAGTGCGTCGGTGATCAAGCCGCAGTATGTGGTCGAGAAACTGTACGAGATCACCCAGGGCGAGGCCTTCGTCACCTCCGATGTCGGCCAGCACCAGATGTGGGCGGCGCAGTACTACAAGTTCGACCAGCCGCGGCGCTGGATCAATTCCGGCGGCCTGGGCACCATGGGCGTCGGCCTGCCCTATGCCATGGGCGTACAACTGGCCCATCCGGATGCGATGGTGGCCTGCATCACCGGCGAGGGCAGCATCCAGATGAACATCCAGGAGCTGTCGACCTGCAAGGAATACAAGCTGCCGCTCAAGATCGTGCTGCTCAACAACGGCTATCTGGGCATGGTGCGCCAGTGGCAGGAGTTCTTCTACGAGGAGCGCTACGCCGAGTCCTACGTCGCGTCGCTGCCCGACTTCGCCAAGCTGGCCGAGGCCTACGGCCATGTCGGCATGCGCATCGAGAAGCCGGAGGACGTCGAGCCGGCCTTGCGCCGCGCCTTCACCGAGCACAAGGACCAACTGGTGTTCATGAATTTCATTACCGACCCGCGCGAGAACGTCTACCCGATGATCCCCGCTGGCAAGGGCCTGTCGGAGATGATCCTGGTATGAGGCATATCATTTCCGTGCTGATGGAAAACGAGGCGGGCGCGCTGTCCCGCGTCGCCGGCCTGTTCTCGGCCCGTGGCTACAACATCGAGTCGCTGACCGTGGCGCCGACCGAGGACGCCACGCTGTCGCGGATGACCATCGTCACCACCGGCTCGAACGAGGTGATCGAGCAGATCACCAAGCAACTGAACAAGCTGGTCGACGTGATCAAGATGCAGGACCTGTCCGACGGCGACCACATCGAGCGCGAGCTGATGCTGGTCAAGGTGCGCGCCGCCAGCGGCGAGCAGCGCGAGGAGATGAAGCGGCTGGCCGACATCTTCCGCGGCCGCATCATCGACGTCGCCGACAAGACCTACACCATCGAGCTGACCGGGCCGGGCTCCAAGCTGGATGCCTTCCTCGATGCCCTCGATGCCGGCGCAATCCTGGAAACCGTGCGTACCGGCGCCTCCGGCATTGGCCGCGGCGATCGCATGCTGAAGATTTGAACCCCTGAATTAGCTAGTCGAAAGGAAGCACCATGAAGGTCTACTACGAAAAAGACACCAACCTGTCGCTGATCAAGAAGAAGAAGGTCGCGATCGTCGGTTACGGCTCGCAGGGCCATGCCCACGCCAACAACCTGAAGGACTCCGGCGTGACCGTGACCGTGGGCCTGCGCAAGGGCGGCGCTTCCTGGGACAAGGCCAAGAAGGCCGGCCTGACCGTGAAGGAAGTCGGCGCCGCGGTGAAGGACGCCGACGTGGTGATGATCTTGGTGCCGGACGAGCAGCAGCCAGCCGTCTACTACGGCGAGATCGAGCCCAACATCAAGAAGGGCGCCACCCTGGCCTTCGCCCACGGTTTCAACATCCACTACAACCAGATCGTGCCGCGCGCCGATCTGGACGTGATCATGGTCGCGCCCAAGGGCCCTGGCCACACCGTGCGCTCCACCTACCTGCAGGGCGGCGGCGTGCCTTCCTTGATCGCCGTTTATCAGGACAAGTCCGGCAAGGCCAAGGATATCGCCCTGGCCTACGCCGCCGCCAACGGCGGCGCCCGTGCCGGCGTGATCGAGACCAACTTCCGTGAAGAGACCGAGACCGACTTGTTCGGCGAGCAGGCCGTGCTCTGCGGCGGCGCCGTCGAACTGGTGAAGATGGGCTTCGAGACCCTGACCGAGGCCGGCTACGCGCCCGAGATGGCCTACTTCGAGTGCCTGCACGAGCTGAAGCTGATCGTCGACCTGATGTACGAGGGCGGCATCGCCAACATGAACTACTCCATCTCCAATAACGCGGAGTACGGCGAGTACGTCACCGGCACCGAGGTGATCAACGAGCAGTCGCGCGCCGCCATGCGCAATGCCCTGAAGCGCATCCAGACCGGCGAATACGCCAAGATGTTCATCCTGGAAGGCAAGACCAACTACCCGGCGATGACCGCGCGTCGCCGCTTGACCGCCGAGCACCCGATCGAGGTGGTGGGCGAGAAGCTGCGCGACATGATGCCTTGGATCAAGGCCAACAAGCTGGTCGACAAGTCCAAGAACTGATCGAACGGTAGCGGGGGAGGGGAGGGGTGCTATCCTCTCTCCCGTCCTCTCCGTAGTCGAGCCTCATGAACGATAACAATAGTCCTCACCATTCCGAATATCCGCATCCCCTGATCGCCCGCGAGGGTTGGGGGCATCTCGTTTTTGCGCTCGTCCTGGCCCTGGCGGTTGATTATTTCGCCGGGTGGCTGTGGGCACTGCCGTTCTGGCTGTTCCTCGTCTTCGTGCTGCAATTCTTCCGCGATCCCGGCCGGCAAGTGCCGATGGGCGACAAACTGGTCATCGCCCCGGCCGATGGCCGTATCGTCGCGGTGGAAAAGACCGAAGACCCCTGGCTCAAGCGCGAGGCGCTGAAGATCAGCGTGTTTATGAACGTGTTCAACGTCCACTCCAACCGCAGCCCGGTCGACGGCGAGGTGCGCAGCCGCTGGTATCACGCTGGCAGCTTCGTCAATGCCGCCTTGAACAAGGCCTCGGTCGAGAACGAGCGCAACGCCATCTGGCTGAAGATGGCGGACGGCACCGACGTTACCTGCGTGCAGATCGCCGGCCTGGTTGCGCGTCGCATCCTTTGTTATGTCGGCCCGGGCGATACGCTCAAGCGCGGCCAGCGCTATGGCTTCATCCGTTTCGGCTCCCGGGTCGACGTTTATCTGCCGACCGATGCCCGGCCCAAGGTCGCGCTGGGCGACAAGACCCGGGCGGGCGAAACCATCCTGGCCGAGTTGGTCTGACCATGGCGGAACCGGCGAGCCACCGTCCGAATCCGCCGCCGAAAGGCCCCTTGGCGCGCAAGGGCATCTACCTGCTGCCCAATCTGTTCACCACCGGCGCCTTGTTCGCCGGTTTCTATGCCATCGTGCAGGCGATGAACGGCCGGTTCGAGCAGGCGGCGGTCGCGATCTTCATCGCGATGGTGCTCGATGGCCTCGACGGCCGGGTGGCGCGCCTGACCCGCACCCAAAGCGCCTTCGGCGCCGAATACGACTCGCTGTCCGATATGGTGTCGTTCGGCGTCGCGCCGGCGCTGGTGATCTATACCTTCGCCCTCAAGGGCATGGGCAAGCTGGGCTGGCTGGCCGCCTTCGTCTATTGCGTCGGCGCGGCCTTGCGTCTGGCCCGGTTCAACACCCAGATCGAGGTGCAGGACAAACGCTGGTTCCAGGGCCTGCCCAGCCCCTCCGCCGCAGCCCTGATCGCCGGCCTGGTCTGGGTCATGCACGACTGGGATGTCTCCGGTCAGCGTATCCATTGGTTGGCCTGGGTCGTAACCGTGTTCGCCGGCCTGACCATGGTCAGCAACCTGCCGTTCTACAGCGGCAAGGACATCAACCTGCGCAAGAGCGTGCCGTTCATCGTGGTGGTGCTGGTCGCCCTCGGCTTCATCCTGATCTCGGCCGACCCGCCGACGGTGCTGTTCGCGTTGTTCGTCGGCTATGGCTTGTCGGGCTATGTGCTGTGGTTGGTTCGGCGTTTTCGTCATAAGGCTACCGGCGGCGATTGACCGGCATCGGGAAAAATTTCTTGCCTAGTTCCGGCAAGGTCTTTATATTCAAGCCCATGCGAACCGTTTTCGATTCCCTCCAGCACTTTTCGCTCGTCCGGCACGCCACGCGCCTGCTGCTGCCCTCGCGCGGGCAAAAATAACTCTCCCCCTCTGTAGTTCCGTGGTTTCAGATCAAACCCTCCTGCTGCTTGTGCGGCAGTGTACCCATTGGAGCGTGCCATGAATGACCGATTGATTATTTTCGATACCACCTTGCGCGACGGCGAACAGAGCCCCGGCGCGGCGATGACTAAAGACGAGAAGATGCGCATCGCGCGGCAACTGGAGCGGCTGGGCGTGGATGTGATCGAGGCCGGCTTTGCCGCCGCCAGCCCGGGCGACGCCGATGCGATCCGCAGCATCGCCTCCGTGGTCAAGAATTCCACCGTCTGCTCGCTGGCGCGGGCGAACGAGCGCGATGTGCGCGCCGCCGGCGAGGCGATCAAGCCGGCCGCCTCGGGCCGCATCCACACCTTCATCGCGACCAGCCCGATCCACATGGAGAAGAAGCTGCGCATGCAGCCCGACCAGGTGGTCGAGGCGGCGGTGAAGGCGGTCAAGCTCGCGCTGGAATACACCGACGACGTCGAGTTCTCGGCCGAGGACGCGGTGCGTTCGGAGATGGACTTCCTCTGCCGCATCTTCGAGGCGGTGATCGCGGCCGGGGCCAAGACCCTCAATGTGCCCGACACCGTCGGCTACAGCATCCCGCAGTTGTGGGGCGAGCGGATCAAGCAGTTGATCGAGCGCGTGCCCAATGCGGACAAGGTGGTGTGGTCCACCCACTGCCACAACGACCTGGGCATGGCCGTGGCCAACTCGCTGGCCGCGGTGATGAACGGCGCGCGCCAGGTCGAGTGCACCATCAACGGCCTGGGCGAGCGGGCCGGCAACGCCTCGCTGGAAGAGATCGTGATGGCGGTGAAGACTCGGCGCGACGTGTTCGCCTGCGATTCGCGCATCGACACCACGCAGATCGTGCCGACCTCGAAGCTGGTGTCGCAGATCACCGGTTATCCGGTGCAGCCGAACAAGGCCATCGTCGGCGCCAATGCCTTCTCGCACGAGTCGGGCATCCACCAGGACGGCGTGCTCAAGCACCGCGAGACCTACGAGATCATGCGCGCCGAGGACGTGGGTTGGGGCGCGAACAAGCTCACCCTGGGCAAGTTGTCCGGGCGCAATGCCTTCCGCACTCGTTTGCAGGAGTTGGGCATCGTGCTCGACAGCGAAGAGGCGCTGAACGCCGCCTTCGCCCGGTTCAAGGCCCTGGCCGACAAGAAGCGGGAGATCTTCGACGAGGACTTGCACGCCTTGGTGTCGGAGGATGCCGGGATCGACGCCTGCGACCGGTTCAAGCTGGTCTCGCTCAAGGTCTGTTCCGAGACCGGCGAGGTGCCGCATGCGGCCGTGGTGTTGTCCGACGGCGGCAACGAGTTGCGCGCCGAGGAGAACGGCGGCGGCCCGGTCGATGCCTGCTTCCGCGCCATCGAGAAGATGGTGGCCAGTGGTTCCAGCCTGTTGCTCTACTCGGTCAACAACATCACCACCGGCACCGACGCCCAGGGCGAGGTGACCGTGCGCCTGTCGCGCAACGGCCGGGTGGTCAATGGCCAGGGCGCCGACACCGACATCGTCATCGCCTCGGCCAAGGCCTATCTGAATGCGCTGAACAAGCTGTTCGGCGCAGAGGAGCGGGCACACCCGCAGGTTTGATGCGCTCTGCGGCCAAATGACAAGGGCGACCTGCGGGTCGCCCTTTTTTCTGTTGCGCGGCGCGGTTTAACGGTACACGCCGGGCAGTTTGCCGGCCTCTTCCTCGATGTCCGGCGGCAGCTTGTAGAACCAGAGCTGGTACATCGAGGTCAGCCACATGAAGGCGAAGGACAGGCCCATCAAGGCACCGCTGCCGATCACCACCCAGGCGAAGGGCTCCCATATCTTGGTCAGGTACCAGGAGCCGACGTCGGTCAGGATGGTCAGGAAGGGTACGGCGATGGCCAGGCACTTGATCCACACCGGCCGGATGTAGGCGTGGGTGAAGATGAAGCCGGTGATGAAGAAA
>JAJZTV010000115.1 GCA_021847385.1 Pseudomonadota bacterium
AGTCGGCGCCTCGGTCGGGGCCGGAGTCGGCGCCTCGGTCGGGGCCGGAGTCGGCGCCTCGGTCGGGGCCGGAGTCGGCGCCTCGGTCGGGGCCGGAGTCGGCGCCGTCGGATCAGAAGTATTGCCAAGATCCAAGTGCAGTGTTGGATTTGCGGCGTCACCGCTAGGCGTTGCCGTACCCGTAGTGTTCGTTTGGGTCGGAGCCGTGTTGCCTACCCCCTGCTCGCCACCCGCACTGGGCTGGCCGGCACTGGATTCTGCGCCTGCGCCACCAACTGCACCTGCCACCGTACCGCCTGTCGCAGCCCCACCGCCGGCGGTGCCTGAACTACCGGGCGCGGTAGAACCGGCACCCGTGTTCGCGCCCCCACCCGCGGGAGCGCTTGTATCTTCACCCGTAGCGCCGGCTGCGCCGGGACCAACATTCCCGGCGGCATTGCCGGCCGGCCCCCCGGCCCCGGTCCCGCCAGAGGACTCCACCGCACCGCCGCCTAAGACGGTATTGCCCTTGCCAACCTGCCCACCTTGCACCGCTTCATCTTGGCCCTTTTCGGACTGCGGCTTGTTCAGCAAGCTCGGATCGTCCTTTTCGCCCTCATTCTGCGCTTGAACGCCAGCATCGCTTTGGGCGCCGCCCAAACCTTGTCCACCCTGATCGGACTGATGCAACACCGTCAGATCGTCGAGGACCTGAGCATCGAAATTTTGCTGTTCGGTATTTTGCGAGGTGTTGTCGGTGTCAGCCATGATGGTCTCCGCGGTTAAACTGAAACGCCAATAAGGCGTTTATGGGACCGATTCTGGCCAACTCTACTTAGTTTGGGAACAGTGAAGTTAGATCTATAACCTAAGTTAGTTCAGCGCCTGAACGCGGCGGCGCCCTGAACATAACCGTTGCCGGTATTGAACTCATAAGTGAGGCCGGCATGGCTGGCATTGCTGCCATAGAAACCCACCACGCCGGCACCGCCACAATTGACCACGCATACCGGAGTGTCGCCTTGCACCCGATGGACCGAGGCATCGACACGGGTGAATGCAATATGGCCCGAATCCGACGCGCCGCTGAATCGCATCTCGTAATCGCCGGCGCTACTGCCCTGGGTCAGGTACAGGTTCATGAGCCCCGAAACGCCGACATTGGTCGTACCGAAGTTGGCCGTCATATTGCCACCGTAAACCCGCCAACCGGCCTGTGCATTGGCCGTCGCCTCTGTGGGCCGGGTTGCGCCGATCAGGTTAAAGGTATAGCTCTGATTGCGCATTTCCGACGGGACTTCATACAACCGGGCGCCCGCAATCCAATGAAAACCCTGGGCATCGCTGTAATTGACCTCGCCGTAATTACCGATCAAAGCCGTGCCGCCGGCCCAGCGCCCCCAACTGATCACACCGCCATCGCTCCCCCCCTCTTTCTGGGTAGCCGTGTAAGCGCCACGAATCGCATAGGCCTCAGCGCCATTCTTGGTAACGGTCTGCAGCTTGTTGCCGTCATATTGGGCAAAACTCAAGGTCTTGGTGTCGTTGACGTTTTCCAGCACCTGGTTATCCGAACGGCGCTGTTCACCCGATGGGTTGAACTCGGCACTCTGGAACGACCAATTGGTGCCTGCCGGTTTCGTGGCCGGCAAGGTCTTCGAGTCCCCCAGGCCGGCCGTATCGAAATACTGGGCCGGAGGCGGTGCCGCAGTCGTGGGCGGTGCCAGGGTGACCTTGTCCACCTTGTTCGACGACACCAACTGCCCCAGATCGCTCTTGTCGGTCGGCGCTTTCTCGACCACATTGCCGGCCCCGTCTTCGGTCACGCCATTTGCCTTAAGGTCTTTGCCCTTGACCAGCTTCTGCGCTTCCAGCGTATCGCGCAAGATGCTCGGCGGCGTCAACAGGCGGACAGGAACCGCCTTGCCGTCCGCCACATAGCCGAATTGGTTGACCCCCAGCTCCATCACCGACCCGGACTGGTTGCTCACGGCGATGCGGCCCTCGAATACGCCCGCATACAGGCCATCCTTGAGGGTTTTATCGGTCTGGCGGCAAACCGCATCGCACAGCACGATGTTGAAACCGGTGCCGCGAATACCGATAGTGGCCACTACCGCATCGACCTTGAAGTTGTCATGGTTCGCGCGGCCAATGGCGCCGGTAACCGCACGAACGCCACCCTTGAGCAAACTAATGGACGCGCTTTCGCTACCGTCGGCCTTGCCTTTGAAATTGAAGGCATTGACCTTGAACTCGGTGTTTGGCCGCAATGCAATGATGGCACCGTCATCAAGCCGCAGTTGGGCATTACTCGTCGCTGCCGTGCGCACTGTGTCGCCGGCCGCGATGACGGTATTGCGCGGCGCCGGGCTTTCCTTCCCCTCGTGCAGCACGGTAACCGTGCCGATCGACATGATGATCTTACCCGCAGGCTGCGCCTCGGCCATAGCCGGCCCGACCAGTCCCACTAGGACCAGCCAGCAAGCTGTAACCGATAAGTACCGACGCATGATCAACCCCGCCACCTTTGCCCATTTAGCCAGGGATATAAGTTCTACACCTGTTAAAGCCGCATTTCACGTGAAAATTAGACAATATCCCGCTTCGTCCGTTCTCCGTCACTTCCACTCGTATCGCATCTTCACCATCGACAATACGCTGCTGTATGAATAGAGGTCGAGATTGGATTGATTCCTGAGGTAGGCGATCTCGCCCCTGGCCGACCAGCCAGGGGTAAGTTGGTACTGCACGCCGGCATCCAAGCTGAACAGCGTATCCCGACGACGCTCAAGCAAAAGCGGATCGATGCCGGCGTATTTGCTGACGGAAAGGCCCGCCCCGGCATTGCCCAACCAGCGACCGCCAGGATAGAAACGCACATCGGAACGGACACCCAGGATATCGCGCTGGAAATCGTCCCGATGGCGGATATTGGCTTCCTCCGCGATGTTGAAGTCCACATCGAGCACAACCTTCCAGGGCGTACCCAAATAGCGATTGAACCCCAAAGACAGCGAAGGCAGATTGGCATCCCGCCCGGCATTGGCCTTGGCATAACGCAATAGCGAATAGCTCAAGGCCGCCCGTACTTGGGTTTCTTTGTCCAGGGGCCGACTCCAATCCAGCACGACGCCGGTGGTGTCACGAAAACGCCCTCCGTCGAGCAACGCACTGCTGAAGTAGCCCGATGTCTTCAAGTTATTGTCACCCAGCGTGAAATCCAAGCCGCCCAGTGCGGTGAGGCTCCCTTGATCGAAGGTATCGCGCTGGGCGTAACCTCGGTAATTCGCCTCCAGACCGACCAGGTATTTGGTTTCGGAAGTGATCGGCCCCTGCAGCTGGGTACCGAGCGCCAGATGGCTCAAAACCGAAGCGCTGGGGCGAGAACTTTGATCCAGCGTAATCGGCCCGATCGTCGGGATCTCGACCGTAGAGGCGGAGGTCGCGGAGTTGACATTGCTGTTGTAGCCGCCGCCATACTCGAAAAAAGTCCGTCGCACTATACGAAACCTGGGATCGGCCGCACGGATGGCATTCAGGTAGCGATCGACCGACCCCTGCACCGCCGCTGGCAACTGCTTGCCGCGCATGAATTGAAATTCCTCGCGAGCGCGCTCGTAGTCGCCCACCACGAAGTAACCGCGCGCCAGTTCCAGCCGCGCCAAATCGTTGCCCGGGTTGTCCAGCAGCACCCGCTCCAGCGCCAGCACGCCAAGCGAGGCACGGCCGCTGTCGATGGCCGCCACACCGAAAAAGTAATCGTAGATCGGGTCGCCCGCCAGGTTTTGATTGTGCATGCCCAAATCGAACGCTTCCGCGAACCGCCCCTGCTCGACCAACGATTTCAGATCGTCGACGACGGCGGCCCGGGCTGGGCCGGCCAATGCCAACGATAAAGCCAAGACCAGTCCAACTCGGGTGCCACGCCGCGGCGATTTAGCGGCAAGGGGAGTAGGCCGACGGTGATTTTGCGTGAATCGATGGCTCAAAGGCTGCCTCATTCTTATTTGGTTTTAAAGGTAAACGAACCGTCCCAATCGGGTCCGGGTGGTTCTGCGCGCAATACCGCCACTCGATCCAGGTACAGCCGGTAGAGTTTCTCGCCGCTCGTGGCCGAGGCGGCGAGCAACTCGCGCAACACCGCTTCCGCCTTGTCCCAGCGCTGGGCCCGATAATGCGCCAAGGCCTGATCGAACTGCCGCGCGGCGGCCAGGATGGCTTCATCCACCTCACCGGCAAAGCCCAGAGGCTCGTGAATCGCCACTGCGATGTCCTTGCCCTTGACCCGCACCCTGTCGAGTTCGCGGCAAATCAGGTCGGGCACCGAGCCGCGCGTTTCGTCGCCGACGATGATCTGCACGCCATATTCTTTGGTGATACCTTCCAGGCGCGAGGCCAGGTTCACCGCATCGCCCATCACGGTGTAGGCCAGGCGGATGGACGAGCCCATGTTGCCTACGCTCATGCGCCCGGTATTGAGGCCGACGCCGATGTTGATCTCGGGCCAGTTGCGGGCACGGAACTCGGCCTGCAGCCCCTTGAGTGCCTCGACCATGCCCAGCGCGGCGCGTACCGCATGCTGCGCGTGGGCCGGCTCATGCACCGGCGCACCCCAGAACGCCATGATGCAGTCACCCATGTATTTGTCGATGGTGCCTCGATTGCGATAGATCACCTCGGTCAGCGGCGTCAGGAAGGCGTTCATCAGCTGCGACAATTCACGCGGTTCCAGCCCTTCGGAAATCGTGGTGAAACCGCGCACGTCGGAAAACAGCACGGTGAGCTCGCGGCTCTCGCCTTCCATCGAGAAGTTTTCCGGATTCTGCGCCATCTCGGTCACCAGCTCCGGCGGCACATATTGCCCGAACAGGCCGGTGATCTGCCGCTTGCCGCGCGCTTCGAAGAAGAAACCCCAGGCCATGTTGAAGACATAGAGCAGGATGACAAGGGACAAGGCCGTGGCCAGCGGCAAAACCAGGCCGGCCGACCAGGCCGTCATATTCAGCGCCAGCGTAGCGCCAGCCACCAGCAACGCCAGCAAGCTGCCCCACATCGGCCCGAGCAGGGGCAAGGCCAGCGCCAGCAAGACACCGCCCAGGATCACCTGCACCACATCGGCGCCATGGACAAAGGGCGGCTTTTGCTTGATGGTGCCGTCGAGGATACCGGCGAGCATATTGGCGTGCACCTCAACGCCGGGATAGGAGCCCGCAACCGGCGTGGAGCGCAAATCGAGCAGGCCCGGCGCGGTCGTGCCGACCAGGACGATCTTGCCGGCCAGCGCGTCGACCGGCAACTTGCCGCGGATGACATCCGCTGCCGACACATACTTGAAGCTGAAGGCCGGACCGCGATACGGCACCAAGCTGGCGATCTGTTCGTCTACCGGTACATACATGGAGCCGACGGCCAACTGCTCCAACGCACCGTAGGTTTTAAGATCGCTCCCCTCGGCCAGCAAGGCTTGCAGCGGCACGTTGCCGCTCAATTGCCGGGCCATGGCTAGGCTGAGCGACTCGTAGTAACCGCCATTGAATTCGGCCAGCATCGGCACGCGCCGGATGACGCCGTCGGGGTCGGGCAAGGGATTGAAGTGGCCGGCAGCCGCATTCTGCTGCAATACCGGCAGGTTCGCCGTATAACCGCTCCAACGCGTCACATCCGACAGCGCCAAGGGCAAGGCTGCCGTATCCAGCATCGGGGGCGGCAGGCTGCCTTTATGCGGCGTCTCGCCACGCCCCAACAGGAAGGTGTAACCCAACACCACCGGCCGGTCTTTCAGGGCCCTTGCCATGACCTGGTCATAGTCGAGAGCGGGCCGTACTTCCTGCAGGGCCTGCTGGAATTCCGGGCTGCCCTTTAGCCGGTCGGCGGCCAGCGCGTCGAGCACGCGCACGCCCGAGGTCTCGTCGCGCTCGGCGAACACCACGTCGAAGCCCACCTCGGCCACTTGGTAATGATCGAACAACTGGTCAAGCAAGGCCGCCAGCCGGTCGCGCGGCCACGGCCAACGGCCTTCGCCGCCGGCCTCACGTTCACGTAGGCTGCGCTCGTCGATGTCGACGATGACGATGCGCGGATCGACGCCACCGGGCATGGTCAACACCAGCCGCACGTCGTACAGCCAGGCCTCCAGGCGCTCCAGTGGCGTCAGCCGGATCATGCCCGCCGCCTGCGCGAACGCCACTCCCACGAGCACCAAGCCCAACAAAATGCGCCAGAGATTCTTGCGTGCCTTGCCGACAAGACGGCCCAGGCGTTCCCGTCCGCGTTGGATCATGGTGGTCACGGCTACAATGGCTTTCTATCAGTTTGATTAATAAGCGGGATTTGGCCATGACCGCTCACCCTAAGTCAATCAAACCCAAGCGCTAGGCCGATTCCATACGGCAAGGCGTTGCGGGATGCCACCAGCGCTGCCGTCACCGCCGCCCGCTGTCACAAAAACTTCTCGCGCCCGTCATTGCATTGACTTGCCCCTAGGCGACAGTGCGGCGCATGACTGGCCAAGACCTCATCTTCCAGCAATTGCATGCCGCCCACCGCCGCTTGCGCATCGCCGTGGTCACCGAGACCTATCCGCCCGAAATCAACGGCGTCGCG
>JAJZTV010000116.1 GCA_021847385.1 Pseudomonadota bacterium
GCAGATGGCCAGAAACTCTTCCGCCACCAAGGATGCACCACCAATCAGGCCGCCATCGATATCCGGCTGAGCCAACAATTCGGCTGCATTGCTTGCCTTCATGCTACCGCCGTACTGAATGATCAGTCCTTCAGCCACCGCCGGGTCCAGGGCCGCGATTTTGCCGCGGATAAAAGCGTGCACCGCCTGCGCCTGCTCCGGCGTGGCCGTCTTACCGGTACCGATTGCCCAAACCGGCTCATAGGCCACCACGGCATCGGCCAAGGCAGCCACACCCGACTTGGCGATGACCGCATCCAGTTGGCGAGCCACCACTTCTTGGGTGATGCCGCCTTCGCGCTCGCCCAGGGTTTCGCCCACACACAGGATAGGAACCAAGCCTGCGGCTTGAGCCGCTTCAAACTTCTCGGCCACCAATTCGTCGGTCTCGCCATAGAGCGCGCGGCGCTCGGAGTGGCCGACAATCACATACTTACAACCGAAGTCACGCAACATGGCGGCCGACACTTCACCGGTGAAGGCCCCCTTGCCATGCTGACTTAGATTCTGCGCACCCCAAGCAACCGGCGAGCCGGCCAACTTGGCTTGCACCTGGGCCAAAAAGGGGAAAGGCACGCAAACCGCGACATCGGTCTTGGCGCCGGCGACACCGGCCAAAACGCCAGCCAACAAGGCCTCGTTTTCAGCCAGGCTACCATGCATTTTCCAATTGCCGGCGACGAGTTTGCGACGCATAAACCCCTCCGAATAAAGGGCGCAATGGTAGTCGTTCCTCGCCTCCCGGTCAATTCAGCCGTGTCGCTGCCAGGGCGATCAGACGGCTGACTAGGAAAGGTATTTCTGCAAGCGGCGCTCGATCAGGTGGCGGTCGAAACGCCATTCCTCCAACATACCCAGAGCCAAGGCGAAGGCCTTGGGCTTGAGGTCGTACAAACGGGCCAATTCGAACGCCGCCCCCGATTCCAAGGAATGGCACAAGTCCTTCAATGCCGTCGCCTCAAGCGTCTCTGAATTATTCTGAATGTATTTCGCAATCGCCTTGACCACAGTAGCCATCGTCTTCGTCCTTACCAGTGCAAGGCCCGCAACCTGGGCATCTTCTTACGTTGATGGGCGCGCATACGCCGCACGATATCGTCCAACACTTCCAGGGCGTCAAGTACGAACGGTCCTTTGTTCAGCATGACGCATTCGGCCCGCTCCGACATCGCGGCATCGGTCATCTCCGCCCGCGAGGGCAGGCGCTCCTTGATCAGGCCTTCCAACACCTGGGTGGCCCACACCACCGGCACCCGGGCCGCCTCGGCCAGCCACAGGATCTCTTCCTGCATCTCGGCCAAGCGCTCCCAGCCGATCTCCATCGCCAAGTCGCCGCGTGCGATCATCAGCCCGAACGGCGAGGCGCCGGCGCCGCGGACGATGATCTCGGGCAGGTTCGCCACCGCCTTGCGGGTCTCGATCTTGGCGATCAGCCCCATGCCGACCGCATCGCGCGCCGCAAACTCTTCGGCCAGGCGCCCCATGTCGTCCGCCGTCTGGATGAAGGAGTAGCCCACCAGATCGGCATGCCTGGCGACAAAGTCCAGATCGCGCAGGTCCTTGTCCATCAACGGCGGCAACGCCAAGTCGCTGTCCGGGAAGTTCAGGCCCTTGCCTGAGCGAATCTTGGCGCCTTTAGATGACGCCCGTGTGACGCGCAGCCAGGCGCCGGCGCCATCCACCCGCTCCACTGTCGCGGCGACCAGGCCGTCGTCGATGAACACCCGCTCGCCCGGCTGCAGGAAATCCAATACCTCGGGCTGGGCGCATGGGATATGCCCGGCATAAGGCTCCGCCCCCCAGCCCGGACATGCCGGCAAGCCCGGCGTTGGCACACGCGCCAGCAGGAATAGATCGCCGACATGGACCGCCAGGCTGGCCGGCTTGGCCGGCAGGGCACCGACCTTGGCGGACGCCTTGCGCCGCCCCTTGCCATGGGTGGGCACATGCTCGAGCCGGGTACCGGCCTCCAGCCACACCGCCTCTGCGGCGCTGGCCATGACCTGCGCCTCGCCGGCCCGCTCGATGACATTGAGCACCCGCTTGCGGCCGCGGGCATCGACCAGTTCGATCTTGTCGCCGGCATGCAGCCCCCGCAGCCAGTCCGCCGGCACCGGCAAGCCGGGGTAGCGCCCCGGCCTCACACCGGCCTGCATCGCGCCATCCAAAATGACATAAGCGGGCATGATGAGCTTACCCGCCGCATCCTGGCTCGGTCTGAGCTGGAGGCTGGCCGGCCGCAGGGCCATCTCGCCGGTACGCAACTTGGGGCCGGCGAGGTCCATCATGATCCGGCAGGAGCAGCCCAATGACGATGCCGCGCTGCGTACCTGCTCGACCATCCCGGCCCAAGCCGTTTCGTCGTCATGGGCACAATTGATTCGCGCTACGCTCATCCCGCGCCTGATCAACTCGCGCACCAGGTACTGGTCACTTGCCGCTTCGCTCGGCAGCGTAACCATGATACGGCTGCGGCGGCGCTGGGGCATTGGTCCGAACAGGTCGCGCGCATGGGTCGACAATCGATTGCTGCCTTGTCGGTTGTGCTTGGCCAGTTTTTTTAGTGTCGCCAGTTCAGGCGGGCTACCCAAAAGGGCGTCGAGGTTAACCAACACCGCATCCAGCGTGGACAGGACATGACCTTCGCAACGGCCAAGCGAAGACAGGCCCAACTCGGCCAATCGATCTTGCAATTCGCGTAGGTCTTGACGACGGAAGCTGATGTAGGCGGCAAGGTTGGCGGCATCGACCGCAAAGGCAGCACGTCGGATATGGGGCTGCCAGGCATGCATCAACTCCGCCTGGCCGGCGACGACGCTGGCACGCAACTGCAACAGGATATCGCGGATATTGGCCAGCCCTTCCACTCGCCCCTCCGTGAACAAGGCCCACGCCGATGGTCACGCCCCATCGGCCCCGTTCGGTCCTGCCATCGACAAACCGGCACAACCGCCTGCACCGACCACCGCCTAGGCAAGCCACTTGGCGCGAGGCGGCCTCCGCCGCCCGTCCCGCGCTTAACCGAAGCGCCCGGTAATGTAATCCTCGGTTTGGGCCTTGCGCGGCTTCACGAACAATTCATCGGTCTTGCCGAACTCGACCAGCTCACCGAGATACATGAAGGCGGTGAAGTCGGAGATACGCGCCGCCTGCTGCATATTGTGCGTCACGATTACGATGGTGTATTCGTATTTCAGTTCGTTGACCAATTCCTCGATTTTGGCCGTCGAAATGGGATCCAGCGCCGAAGTCGGTTCATCCAATAGCAGAACCTCGGGCTTGACCGAAACCGCCCGGGCGATACACAAGCGCTGTTGCTGACCACCGGACAGCGACAGGCCGCTCTGCTGCAGTTTGTCTTTGACTTCATCCCACAATGCCGCCTTGCGCAGCGCCCATTCGACACGGTCGTCCATCTCGGAGGCAGGCATCTTTTCATACAGCCGCACCCCGAAGGCGATATTTTCGTAGATGGTCATCGGGAACGGCGTCGGCTTCTGGAAGACCATGCCGATCTTGGCACGTATCATGTTGACGTCCTGCTTCTTCTCGAGCAGGTTCTTGCCGTGGAACAAAATCTGCCCTTCCGCCCGGTGGCCGGGGTAGAGGTCATACATGCGGTTGAAGGTGCGCAGCAATGTGGACTTGCCACAGCCTGACGGCCCGATGAAGGCGGTCACCTTGTTCTTGGCAATATCCAGGCTAACGCCGTTCAGCCCCTTGAAATCGCCATAGAAGAAATCCAGGCCACGAACTTGCAGGGCAATTTCCTCGCCAGTCAGGGTGGATTGTTCGGACATTACAGTGCTCCGGAGTATGAATTAGAAGTTGTCTTTCTGGCGGAAGATGACGCGCGCGCCGATGTTGATGGCGAGCACGAGCAACGCGATCAACAACGACCCGCCCCAGGCCAACTGAACCCAATTGTCGTAGGGACTCATGCCGAACTGGAAGATCACCACGGGCAGGTTTCCCATGGGTTTTGACATATCGGTGCTGTAGAACTGGTTGTTCAGCGCGGTGAACAGGAGTGGCGCGGTTTCGCCGGTGACCCGCGCGACGGCCAGAAGGACGCCGGTCACCACGCCGGCCTTCACCGAGCGTAGCGTCACCTTGAGGGATACCTGCCAACGCGGCGCGCCGAGCGCGAAGGCGGCCTCGCGCAAACTAGGCGGCACCAGCCTGAGCATGTTCTCGGTGGTGCGCAGCACGACCGGAATGGCAATGAGGGACAGCGCGATCGATCCCGCCCAGCCGGAGAAGCCGCCGAAGCTGACCACCCACAGGGCATAGACGAACAAGCCGATGACGATGGACGGCGCGGACAACATGATGTCGGTCACGAAACGGGTAACGGCCGCGAATTTCGACTTGTCCCCGAATTCGGCCAAATAGATGCCGGCCAAAATGCCGAACGGCGTCGAGACGAAGGTCGTGACAAACAGAATCAAGCCGCTGCCGACGATAGCATTACGCAACCCGCCACCGAGAGAGCCGGGCGCGGGGGTGTCTTTCGTAAAGAAGTCCCAATCGAGCGCGGAAAACCCTTTCGAAAACAGCGTCCAGAGTATCCAGAGCAAGGCGGCAAAGCCAATCGCCATTGCCAGCATGGACAGGCCGATGCCGATGCGGTTAATCCACAGACGTTGGGTATACAGACTCATTCCTGACCCCTACTTGCCCTGCTTCTTGGTGCCGCGATGGATCAACCAGCGCGAAACCGCCAAGACGAAGAAGGTAATGACGAACAACAAGAAGCCCAGCGCGAACAACGACGAAATATGCAATCCCGGCTCGGCCTCGCCGAATTCATTGGCCAAAGTCGAGGCAATCGAGGTGCCCGGCGAGAACAGGCTGGCGGGCAAACGGCTGGAATTGCCGATCACGAAGGTCACTGCCATCGTCTCGCCCAAGGCGCGGCCGAGGCCGAGCATGACGCCGCCGATCACGCCGACGCGGGTGTAGGGCAGCACGATGTTCCAGACCACCTCCCAGGTTGTGCAACCGACGCCGTAAGCCGACTCTTTGAGCACGGGCGGCACGGTTTCGAACACATCCCGCATCACGGAAGCGATGAAGGGGATGACCATCAGCGCCAGGACGATGCTGGCGGTCAGGATGCCAATGCCAATTGGAGGCCCCGCGAAAAAGCCACCGACAAGGGGCAACTTGCCCAGGGTGTCCTGGATTATCGGCTGCACATGATTCGAAAACAGCGGCGCGAAGATGAACAATCCCCAAATACCGAAGACGATGGAGGGTACACCGGCCAGCAGTTCGATCGCCGTGCCAAGCGGGCGACGCAACCAGGTCGGGCAGGTTTCGGTCAGGAACAGGGCGATCCCGAAGCTGATCGGCACAGCAAAAAGCAAGGCGATGAGCGAGGTGATCAGCGTGCCGTAAATGGCGATCCGGGCACCGAACTTCTCGTCGGGAATGCTCCAGACATCCCCCCAGATGAAGCCCCAGCCAAATTCCTTGAATGCCGGAGCGGCCTGATGTCCCAGGGAGACGATGATGCCGGCCAGCGCGGCGAGCACGATCATGGCGAACACCATCGTTATCTGATGGAAGGCCAAATCCTGCAGCTTGAACAGCTTCCCCCGCGTGGTCTGATTGCTTTGGGGCAGGCCGTGAGTCGACACTTCACTCATAAGGACAGTCCATCCATCTCTTCGCTTGGATTGCTACGATAGTGGCCTGGGCGATTCAAGCTGCTATCGTAGAAAACCCGAGAGTGCCATGCGGCACTCTCGGATCATCAAACCGTTACCGGATTACTTCATTTCCTTCATGCGATCTTCGACCAGCTTCACGACCGAAGACGGCAGGGCGACGTAGCCCAGATCCTCAGCCAGCTTCTGGCCATGATTCAGGGACCAGGTGAAGTAGTCCTTGACCGCCTTCTGCTTGGCGGCATCGGCCTGCTCGTAGCTCAGGACATAGGTGGCGCTGACGATCGGCCAGGAGTCCTTGCCAGGCATGTCCAGCAGATCGGGGGCCATGGTCTTGGTCTTGAAATCGGCATAGTTAGCGGCGGCAGCCATGGCCTTCTGGGTCGGAACCACGAAATGGCCGGCCTTGTTCTTCAGCATGACGAAGGTCAGGTTATTGGCGCGAGCGTCCGGGAAGTCGGCGTAGCCGATAGCGCCAGCGATCTTCTGCACGTTGGCGGCAACACCGGGGTTACCCTTGCCACCCACGCCGTTGGCGGGCCAGTTCACGGCGGTACCGGTACCGACTTCCTTCTTGAAGGCCTCGGACTGCTTGGCCAGGTAGTTCGAGGTGATGAACGTGGTACCGGAAGCGTCGGAACGGTAGCAAATGGTGACGGCCATATCAGGCAGCTTCACGCCCTTGTTCAGAGCGGCGATGCGGGGATCGTTCCACTTGGTGATGGCGCCGCGGAAGATGTCGGCAGCGGTCGGGCCGTCCAGCTTCAGCTGGTTGGCCTTGATGCCAGGCAGGTTCACCACGA